>JAZQLL010000203.1:0-2511 GCA_045542675.1 Oscillospiraceae bacterium | reverse complement strand
ACGGTCGAACTCTTTTGCATAATCGGACACAAAACATAGTACTGCGCCGAGAAGGAGCCAAAATCTTTTGTGCACAGCTCTTCTACTCTACACACTCCCGTTGCGCTATATACTACAATTTCACCCTTTTTAAACATAATGGACCCCGCCTTTTTAACCTTCGCTAAATATATTTTAGCACACTTTTCCAAAAAATGTAATAGTCAAAAAGACAGTTTTTTCAAGAAATTTCTAGGAAATACTGCACAAAATTGCAAAAAGCAGTGTTTTTGCATATCGACTAACGTACAGTAAATGTTTGCCCTTCATATTTATAACCCATTTCGTCTCCATTTTCACGGTTTATAACCTGCTTATAAAATACAATAGAAAAAAGTTGAGAAAAAGAGCAAAAAATAATTGACTTCACTAAACTGCTATGCTATATTGTAGGCGAAAATATCGAGATCGGTTTCACGCATTTGCGGAGGTGTGTGTTATGGAAAAAGTTAAAGGTGAGCAACAGGAAATTTTAACTACCGAGGAGATACTTCAGGAAGAAGAGGAAATCCTTAAATCCTTCGATAAATACAATGGCAGCGCAATGAAAATGCTGTTTGGATTTTTCAAACCGCATTGGAAAAAGCTACTCATATCCATCTTGCTATTTATACTGAAGGCAAGCCCGCTCTGGATAGTGCCACTTGTGTTTTCGGCAGTCATAGATGTTGTCATTGAACGCCCCGACAATGCCGTTACTCTATTTATTGTTTACGGTGCTATTGCGCTTGTTTCGATCCTCCAAAATGTACCAACCCACATGCTCTATGTAAAATACTTTTCCCGCGCCAAAAGAGATGTTGAGGCGGGTCTGCGCGGAGCAATGGTTAGAAAGCTTCAACAGCTTTCAATCGGTTTCCACAAAGAAATGGCCTCAGGAAAAATACAGTCGAAAATAATGCGAGATGTAGAAGCGGTTGAAACTATGGCGACCCAGCTTTTCGAAACTGTTATGAATGTCACAACCAAGGTTGTTATTTCGATTGGTATCGTTTTGTTTACTAACTTTTGGGTCTTTCTGCTTTTTATAGTTTGTATTCCCGTTGCAATACTTATACGCCAGATTTTCGTAAAGAAAATGCGCAAAAACAGTGCCGATTTCAGAAAAAGTGTTGAAAACGCATCATCGGCGGTTATGGATATGATTGAGCTTGTGCCTGTTTCGAGGGCACACGCGCTTGAAAACTTAGAGGTAAGAAAGATAACCGAAAAGGTTGCCGATGTTGCTAAAACGGGCTACCGCTTTGACTATACACAAAACCTTTTTGGCGTTGCTCAGTGGCTTGTGTTCTTCTTTTTCCGAATTGTCTGCCTTTTTTCAACAAGTATTATGGCGTTTAACGGGTTGCTCTCAATTGGCTCTATAACGCTCTACCAGACCTATTTTTCGGATATTGTTGCACAGGTTTCCAGTGTTATGGGACTAATGCCTATCTTTTCGAAAGGAACAGAGGCGCTCAATTCCATAGGCGAGATACTCAATGCCTATGACATAGAAGATAACCGCGGAAAAGCAAAAATTAAAAAACTCCGCGGCGAGTACGAGTTTAGAAATGTGCGTTTTGACTACGACGAACAAACTCCTGTTTTGACAGGACTCAATCTACATATTAATGCAGGTGAAAAGGTAGCCTTTGTGGGAGAGTCGGGCTCAGGAAAAACCACCATTATGAACCTCATAATCGGTTTTTACAAAACGAGTTCGGGCAAGCTTCTCATAGACGGACATGATATCGAAGAACTTGATCTGCACGCCTACCGCAAACACATATCGGTAGTTCCACAGTCATCGGTTCTTTTTTCGGGAACGATTCGCGATAACATAACCTATGGTAGTAACAATATAAGCGAAGAGAAACTGCGCGAAGTTATAAGAATGGCTCGTCTTGAAAAGGTTATTGAAAAACTTCCTGATGGCCTTGAAACCTCAGTCGGAGAACACGGCTCTAAACTCTCGGGCGGTCAGCGACAGAGAATTGCTATTGCCCGCGCCATAATCCGTGACCCCAGTGTTATCATTTTTGATGAGGCAACCAGCGCACTTGATAGCGAAACAGAAAAGGAAATACAGTGTGCGATAGACTCGCTCTCGCGTGGCAGAACAACTTTTATTGTAGCTCACAGACTTTCAACTATTAAAAATGCCGACAAAATTGCAGTTATGCGAGATGGGGTTTGCGTCGAGTTTGGTAGCTATGATGAATTGATGGATAAAAAAGGCGAGTTTTATAATCTGAAACAGCTCCAATCATAAATTAGCGCCGCCGATTTTTCGGCGGCGTTTACCATTATTTACGCACGCCGTGTTTCGCCAAAATGCTTGACCTTTTTTTAGGGGTGTAGTAAAATAAGAATGTAAAACGCGAGAAGGAGAAAAAATATGAGCGTTTATAATTCGGTTTTAGAGCTTATCGGCAAAACGCCGCTTTTAAAATTAAATAATATCGAAAAAAACGCGGGGCTCGCGGCATC
>JAZQLL010000202.1:0-1611 GCA_045542675.1 Oscillospiraceae bacterium | reverse complement strand
TGTTACCGATATTATCGAGGGCGTCAGCCCCACCCTTCGCTCCTTTACTGTTACTCGTGCAGGAGAGGGTCAGGAAATTTCCAATGCCCATGGTATGACCTATTACAATATGGCGTACGCTTTTCAAAATAGAATTGCCGAGCCGCTTTATGTAAAATATCAGTACGATAAAGAGGCAGAGAATAGAGAAATCGAGGTAACTTCCCACTCGGGTCAGGAATGTGATATTGTCATTTCGGGTAGCCTTATGGTGCAGATTGGCGACCATAAGGAGATCCTTAATGCAGGCGATAGCATTTACTTTAACAGTTCAACCCCGCATGGTATGATTGCCGTAGGCGGAAAAGACTGTGAGTTCTACGCCATTGTTTTAAACCCCACAGGCGAGCCCATTCCCGAATTTTCCTCTGAGCTTCGTACCTCTGAGGATAGCAATAAAAAGGTTATCCCCGATGACCCCCATGAGAGAATATACAGAAAATACATAGATGTTAAAAAGGATGAGAACGGAACACCTACCGAGATAACCTTTAAAAACACCGAGAATTTCAACTTCGCATTTGATTTAGTTGACGAGCTTTCACGTAGAGAGCCCGAAAAACTTGCGATGTTACATATTTCAAAGGATAAAACAGAGAGAAGAATAACCTTTACTGATGTAAGACGTGCCTCGAGCCAGTGCGCTAACTACTTTAAGTCGCTCGGCATCAAAAAAGGCGATAAGGTTATGCTTATCCTAAAGCGCCACTATCAGTTCTGGTTTGCAATGATAGGCTTAAATAAGCTTGGCGCCATTGCAATTCCTGCTACAAATCAACTTCTGGCGCATGATATTGAGTATCGTTGTAACGCCGCAGGCGTAAACACCATCATTTGTACTGCCGATGGCGAGAGCGCAAATCAGGTTGATGAGGCGCTCAAAACCTGTCCGACCGTTAAGAACAAACTTATTGTAAACGGCGAAAAAGAGGGCTGGAGAAACTTTGACGAGGAGTATAAACTCTTTAGCAGTCACTATGACAGAACCCCCGATGCCCCCGGCGGCGACGATCTGATGCTTATGTTCTTCACCTCGGGTACAACGGGTTATCCCAAAATTGCGGCGCACAATTATAAGTATGCGCTCGGCCATTTCCATACCGCTAAGTATTGGCATAATGTTGACCCCGACGGACTTCACTTTACCATCTCGGATACAGGTTGGGCAAAGTCGATGTGGGGCAAGCTCTACGGCCAGTGGCTCAGCGAGGCAGCAACCTTTGTTTACGACTTTGACAGATTTGACGCGGCGGACATTCTGCCGATGTTCAAAAAATATAATATTACAACCTTCTGCGCACCGCCCACCATGCTTCGAATGATGATAAAGCAGGATATTTCCAAATATGATTTATCATCTGTTAAGCACATGACAACTGCGGGCGAGGCGTTAAATCCCGAGGTTTACAATCAGTTTGAGAGACTTACCGGTCTTCAGATTCTCGAAGGTTTCGGCCAGACCGAGAGTACAATGATTATCGGCAATATGCGCGGTGCATCGCATAAGGTCGGCTCAATGGGTAAACCCGCTCCCATTTATAAGGTTGAACTTGTCGACTCGGACGGAAATCC
>JAZQLL010000201.1:0-5119 GCA_045542675.1 Oscillospiraceae bacterium | reverse complement strand
ATCTTGGCTTACCGTGATGCAGGCGGCGTTGTTGGTACAGTTGAAGGATATGACGATGCAGAGAGATATTACGGCTATGTACAGAATTGTACCGCTGAAAATATCGCTATTACAATCGATCAGCTCACATACTTCTACGCTGTAAAAGCGGCTAATGCAGGTGGCGTAGTTGGTAGAAGAGCAGGAGATGCATCTGCTATTATCGTTGAAAACAACACTGAGACCAATGTAAATATTGAGACCAATGTTGCAGTAAACACATTTGCAGGCTTAAAGTCAGCTCTTGCAAACGGTGAGAAGGAAATTAACATAGCAGGACCTATCACTCTTACAAGCAGCCTGTCTGCTACTGATGTTACCTTTATCGGCATAACTGAAGATGCAGCAATCAACTTTGCAGGCTACAATATTGGTGGCTCCGGTTCTGTTACTTATAAGGATTTAGCCCTTTCTACTGTTTCACTTCCTTATGCTGACGGCGCAAACGGCGAAAGATACGGCTGGTACGGCGGTATTGACTATAATGGACATTCCGTTGCTAATTATGAGAACTGCTCAATCACAGGCGTATTTACAACATATAGTGATACAGTAAATGCAACAGGATGTACATTCAATTATTATGTTCAGGACGGAGAGGAATTCTATGGTATGTTCCTCTACGGTGCAGGAACCGTAAATGCTACCGATTGTACATTTATGTACGGCGATAGAGCTATTAAGATCTATGGCGAAGGCGCAAATGATTATGTGCTCAATATCGACGATTGTAAGTTTGTAGCAACAGAGGATTATAAACTTAACAAGACACTCATCAATATTGATTCAACTTATATCAATAGTGTAGAGCTTAATATCGGCACTATCGAGGTTGATGAGAAACTTAGCACATTAGAGATTCATAATGCAACCGGTAACAGCAAGGTTACAGTATCTACTTTAGTAGATTCCGGTGATGAGCTTCAGGATGCTATAAATAATGGCGATGGCAATATCACCCTCGAAGGAGATATTGACTTAGGCGACTTTGGTGGAATTATCATTCCCTAAGTTGTAAAACCATAAACCCAAAATCCCCCTTCTTTTTAAGTGGGTGGATTTTTGTGCAATACAGAAAAATTTCACTAAAGTATGGAAAAATGAAAACGTTTGTAGTATAATAAAGAAAAGTTTTTATTTTGTCGAGAGGAATAGGAAAAGGATTATGAAAATAATTGTTGCCGGTTGCGGAAAAATAGGAACTACTATCATTGCAGGCCTTTTAGCTGAAGGGCATGATATAGTCGCTATTGATACAGATGAGGCAATAGTAAATGAAATAAATAATATTTATGACGTTATGTGCGTTATCGGTCCTTGCGCCGATTCAGATACGCTTTTTGAGGCAGGCGCAAAGGATGCCGAACTTTTTGTCGCAGTAACAGGCTCGGATGAGATGAATATGCTCGCTTGCTACCTCGCCAAAAAAATGGGCGCTAAAAACACCATTGCCAGAATCCGAAATCCGCACTATAACGATTCAAGTCTTAACTTTTTAAAGCATCACCTCGATTTGAACGTTGCAATAAACCCTGAGCAACTTGTTGCAAAGGAACTTTATAACATCCTTAAATTCCCCAGTGCAGATAGTATTGAGAGCTTTTCGAGAAGGCGTTTTGAACTTATTCACTATCGTCTTCGCGAGGATTCTCCGCTTATAAATAAGAACCTCATTGAAGTGAGAAAAACCTATCCCGGCAACTACCTTATTGGTACTGTTGAACGCGGCGAGGAAATATTTATACCGAGCGGTACCTTTGTTCTTGAGAAAGGGGATAAGGTCGGCTTTGTGGCTCCGCCGCAGGAAATACAAAAACTCTTTAAACATTTAGGAATTTTCCAAAAGAAATCAAGAAGCGTTATGATTCTCGGAGCTAGCACTACCGCATTTTATCTTGCAAAAATGCTCCTTGCAAGCGGAAACCCCGTTAAAATAATCGAGCAAAACCGCGAAAGATGTGAAAAATTCAGTGCGCTTTTGCCTAATGCAGTTATAATAGAAGGCGATGGCGCTTCTCAGGAACTTCTTTTGGAAGAGGGAATCTGTTCTACAGACGCCTTTGTTTCGCTTACCGGTATGGATGAGGAAAATATCCTTATTTCCATCTTTGCATCTACTCAGAATGTGCAAAAGGTAATTTCTAAAGTAAACCGCACCGAACTTGCAACAATGGCCGAAAAACTTGGACTTGATACTATTGTATCGCCTAAAAAGGTGGTTTCGGACATTCTCTCGAGTTATGCGAGAGCGCTCGAAAACTCGCAGGGAAGTAACATTGAAACCCTTTATAAACTTCTTGACGGTAAAGCAGAAGCGCTTGAATTTATCGTTAAGGAAGACTTTAAGTATATAAACCTGCCGCTTAAGAGCATGAGGTTTAAACCTAATACCCTTATTGCAGGTATCATAAGAAATCGTAAGTCTATTGTTCCGACAGGTGATGAAGTTATTTTGCCGGGAGATAAAATAGTTGTTCTTGCGGCAGGTATGAAACTTGCCAATTTATCCGACGTTCTCTTGTAAAAATAGGAGAGTAAAGTATGAATTATAAAATGATATTCAGCACGCTTGGTAAACTGCTGATTTCTCTCGCGGCCTTCCTTGTACTTCCTGCAGTTGTTGCGGTGATTTATTCGGAAAAATGTTTGTGGTCGATATTAGTTACGGCAGGAATTGCGCTGGTGCTTGGCGCGGCTTTGTGCTTTATATTTAAAACAAAAAATCACGTTATATATGCGCGAGAGGGAATAGCAATAGTTGCTCTATCCTGGCTTATCTTTTCGGTTGTAGGCTCGCTTCCGTTTTATTTAAGCCGAGAGATACCGTCATACGTAGATGCTTTTTTTGAAACTGTCAGCGGATTTACAACAACGGGCGCATCAATTCTTGGTGACATTGAGTCTATGAGCCGCAGTTTACTATTCTGGCGCAGTTTCACCCATTGGATCGGCGGTATGGGAGTGCTTGTTTTTGTTATGGCGTTTATTCCTAACTTTTCCGAAAGGTCTATTCATATCCTCAGAGCCGAGGTTCCGGGCCCCATCGTCGGAAAACTCGTTCCCAAAATCAAGGAAACTGCGAAAATCCTTTATCTTATTTATATAGGACTTACAGTTTTGGAAATTATCATGCTCCTTGCAGGCGGAATGCCACTCTTTGATAGTATAGTTCACACCTTCGGAACCGCAGGAACCGGTGGTTTTGGAATAAAGGCAGACAGTATCGCGAGCTATAGTCCGTACTTGCAGTGGGTAATTGCCGCCTTTATGCTCGTCTTTGGTATAAACTTCAACCTCTACTATCTTATCCTGATAAGGAAATTTAAGATGGTGTTTAAAAGCGGTGAGCTTTGGTGCTACGGTGCAATAGTAGTAGTCGCAGTTACAATAATTGCTTTTAACATCTCGGGACTTTACGGCACATTTGAGGAAATAATGCGTGCTTCAGTGTTTCAGGTAGCTTCCATAATCTCAACCACGGGTTATGCCACCGTAGACTTCGATCTTTGGCCGGGACTTTCTAAAGCAGTTTTGCTCATTCTTATGTTTGTAGGCGCTTGCGCCGGTTCAACCGCGGGCGGACTTAAGGTTTCAAGAGTTATACTGCTCTTTAAAAAGGCAAAAAGGGAACTGCGCCAGGCAGTTCATCCTCGCTCAGTAAACGCCGTAAGGTTGGAGGGCAAGCAGGTTGATGAGAAAACAATCTCAACTGTCGGAGCATATATCATAATTTATCTTATGTGCTTTGTCGCGGTGTTCCTTGTGCTTTCGTTTGAGCCGTTTGATATGGAAACAAACTTCAGCGCAACAGCCGCCTGCTTTAACAATGTCGGCCCCGGATTTTCACTTGTGGGTCCGTCAGCCAACTATTCCGGATACTCGGATATTTCCAAGATAGTGCTTTCTTATGCAATGCTTTTAGGCCGTCTTGAGATTTTCCCGATGCTCCTCTTGTTTAGCCCAAGACTTTGGAAAAAAGATTAAAAACAAAAAGCCTCCGCTTTATGCGGAGGCTTTTATCATTTGATTTTCGAAATATCGTAGGGAGTAGTCTGGTAAACAAAATAGTTGAGCCAATTGGAAAATAGTAAGTTCGCATGGCTTCTCCAGGTAACCTGCGGTGCCTTACGGTCATCATCATTGGGATAATAATTCTCCGGCACCTTTATAGGAAGTCCTAAATTCTTGTCGCGTAAATACTCTTTTTCAAGCGTTCTCGCATCGTACTCCGAATGACCTGTAACAAATATTTGTCTGCCCTTGTTGGTGGCAACCGCGTAAACACCCGCCTTATCGGAGGATGCAAGGAGTTTTAGCGCAGGCTCCTTCTTTATATCCTCTAAAAGTACTGTTGTGTGCCTTGAATGAGGAACCATGAAGGTGTCATCGAAACCTCTGAAAAGGATAGAGGATTTTCTGTCAACCTTGTGCTCGAATACTCCGAAAAGCTTTTCGGGCAGGGGGTGTTTTTTGATGCCAAAATGGTAGTAAAGACCCGCCTGAGCACCCCAACAAATGTGGAATGTGCTATGAACATGTGTCTTGGACCACTCCATTATCTCGCAAAGTTCATCCCAGTACTCAACCTCTTCAAACTCCATCATCTCAACCGGCGCGCCGGTGATGATCATTCCGTCAAAGTTACGGTCTTTTATGTCATCAAAGGTCTTGTAAAAGGCTAAAAGATGCTCCTCTGAGGTATTTTTTGATTTGTGTGTCTTGGTGTGCATCAGTTCAAGCTCTATCTGAAGCGGTGTATTACCGAGCAGACGCGAAAACTGGGTTTCTGTGTCAATCTTGGTGGGCATCAGATTTAAGAGCAATAGCTTTAGCGGACGAATGTCCTGACTGATTGCACGAGTCTCGGTCATAACAAAGATGTTTTCGCTTGTAAGCGTTTTGACCGCAGGCAACTGATTAGGTATTTTAATAGGCATAAATTCAGTCCTTTTTAGATTTTCTGGAGAGCCTGTGCAATATCGTCGATGAGATCCTGAGCGTTCTCAATTCCGCAAGAAAAACGAACGAGATCGGGCGAAACGCCTGCCGCCTTAAGTTCTTCATCACTCATCTGACGGTG
>JAZQLL010000200.1:0-3747 GCA_045542675.1 Oscillospiraceae bacterium | reverse complement strand
TTTACCGAACTTTCGTTCGAGAAGCGGCTTTCAGACCCGCTCAGAAACCTTAAAAACTACTGCATCATAACAAACACCCTGCTGCGAAAAGCGGCGGAGAGCGGCGGAGTACACCCTTTATACATAGACAAGGTGTCCTCTGATTTTGCAAAGCGCATTGAACTTATCCCCACCGTAAGTGCCACTATAGAACTGATGAGAGAAATGTCCAAAACCTACTGCCGTCTTGTGCGCAAACATTCAATGAAGGACTATTCTCAACCCGTAAGAAAGGCAATAATGTTCATTGATGCTGACCTCTCTCGCGATCTCTCCCTTTCGGCAATTGCCGAACATCTTAGTTTAAGCGGCGCTTACCTTTCTGACCTTTTTAAAAAGGAAACAGGCAAAACTGTTACCGATTTTGTAAACGAGCGAAGAATAAGCGAGGCAACGCGCCTTTTAAAGACCACCTCACTGCAAATTCAGACCATAGCCCAGCATTGTGGCTTTCTCGACGTGCATTATTTTTCCCGGGTTTTTAAAAAAATTACTCAAAAGACCCCAAAAGAATACCGTTTGGGCAAAGAGTAGGCTAAAATTTTGCCCGAGTACCCTTAAAACCTCTTGCTTATCTATATTTTTTGTGATAATATAAAGAGTGGACGCAAATACCCTTACATTATATATAAATTATACTTGGAGGGACTTAGATGAAAGATTTTGGTAAAAATCTTTTGCGAATTCTTATACTTTTGATATGGGATTTAATTTCGGCAACCGTTGCAGTTTTTGCGGGAATTGAAATAGTTTACGAGATGGGCCCGGACCATCCGTTTGGCGAGGTGTTTAACTATGCTCTTCTTTACCTTATCCCGCTTATCATTTTCCATGCGCTTTTTTCGATATATTCTACAAGAAACCGCCAGTTCGGCACACTTGACTTTTTCAGGCACGGTGTTATTTCGGCTTGTATAGGAGTTGTATGCTATCTGTTCCCAAGGCTTTTCGATATAAAAAGCCTTCAGACTATCGACTGGAGAGCCACAATTGTAATAGTTGTTGTGCTTTATCTTTTCAGTTGCCTCGGTCACGGTGCTAACCGAATTTACCGCTCGGTTGCAAAGTACTATTACTATCGCATCGGCGGTGGACACAAAAAGGTTAATACAATTATTTTCGGTGCAGGCGAACTTGGAAGTTACCTTGCTAAGAGACTGCTTGTTGATGAAAGCGAAAATATGCCGATCGGATTTATCGACGACAATTCGTATCTTGTTGGAAGCACTGTTGCAGGACTTCGCGTTTTAGGTACCCGCCACAGACTTGCCGAAGTTATCGTAGACAAAAGCGTCGGCGAAGTTATCGTTGCAATCAATGATATTTCCAAGGAAATACTCAGAGAGGTTATCGCAGTTTGTGCAGAGAGCGGATGTAAAGTTCGCCGTTTCGGTTCGGTTTCAGACCTTACATCTCCAACTGGCCGCAGACTTGATATGGCGGACATCGACACCAATGACCTTATCCGCAGGGAAAAGGTTGAACTGGATATGGAAACCGTTTGCAACTTTATCACCGGCAAAACCGTTTTGGTAACGGGTGGCGCAGGGTCAATCGGTAGTGAGATTTGTAACCAGGTACTTAAATTCGGCGCTAAGAAACTTGTAGTCTTTGATATTCACGAAAACGGACTTTTCAAGATAGACAACATTCTTAAGGCAACCTACGAAACCGACAGATACGATACCGTTCTCGGCTCTGTGCGGGATGAGGACAGGCTCAATCTGGTGTTTGAACAGTATAAACCCGACGTTGTGTTCCATGCCGCCGCCCACAAGCACGTTCCGATGATGGAACTCAATCCTTGTGAAGCGATAAAAAATAATGTTTTCGGCACCTGGAATACCGCAAAAATTGCGGCTAAACATGAAGTTTCAAAGTTTATTCTGATTTCGACCGACAAGGCGGTTAACCCCACAAACATTATGGGCGCCTCAAAGCGAATTGCCGAAATGATTATTCAGATGGAGGATAAAATCGGGAAAACCCAGTTCGCCGCAGTTCGTTTTGGAAACGTTTTAGGCAGTGAGGGAAGCGTTATTCCCATTTTCCTTGACCAAATTAAAAAGGGCGGTCCCGTAAAAGTTACTCACCCCGAAATGAAGCGCTATTTTATGACCATTCCCGAGGCGGTTCAACTTGTTTTGGAGGCAGGCGCACTCGCAAACGGCGGAGAAATATTCGTTCTCGATATGGGCGAGCCGATTTTAATTTCCGACCTTGCCGCTGACCTTATTCGACTTAGCGGACAGGTTCCAAATAAGGATATAGACATTATCTACACAGGCTTACGCCCGGGCGAGAAACTCTTTGAAGAACTTTCCCTCTCGGACGAGGAGGTTACCCGTACACAAAACGACAAAATTTATGTATGCAAGCCGATCCCAACCGATGTTGACCTTATTTTAGAGCAGACAAAGAAACTTAAAAAATATTCGGTCAAGGACGATTCCCACTCGGTTTTCGCCGCAGTTAAGGAACTTGTCCCGACCTTTGACCACAAATAAAGCACACCCCGAAAGGAAGAAACTACTATGGCAGACTTAAAACTTGTTAAAGAAATTACCTCGATGGATGAGGATTTTGCAAAATGGTACACCGATATTTGCGTTAAGGCAGAACTTATTGACTATTCCTCGGTAAGAGGTTGTATGGTAATCCGCCCTTATGGTTATGCTATTTGGGAACTCATTCAGCACGAGATGGATACAAGATTTAAGAAAACAGGGCATCAGAACGTTTATATGCCTATGTTTATCCCCGAAAGTCTCTTGCAGAAGGAGAAGGACCACGTTGAAGGTTTCGCCCCCGAGGTTGCATGGGTAACCCATGGCGGAAGCGAAAAACTCGAGGAGAGAATGTGCGTTCGTCCTACCTCAGAGACCCTTTTCTGCGAGCACTATAAGAATATTGTTCACTCCTACCGCGACCTGCCCAAACTCTACAATCAGTGGTGTTCGGTTGTTCGTTGGGAAAAAACCACACGTCCTTTCCTGCGCTCAAGAGAGTTTTTATGGCAGGAGGGTCACACCATTCATGCCACTGCAGAAGAGGCAAGGGAAGAGACACTTAGAATGCTCAATGTTTACGCCGATGTTTTGGAAAACTGCCTTGCAATCCCCGTTGTAAAGGGTCAGAAGACCGAAAAAGAGAGATTTGCAGGCGCAGAGGACACCTACACCATCGAGGCGCTTATGCACGATGGAAAGGCTCTGCAGAGCGGAACTTCCCACTATTTCGGTGACGGATTTGCAAAAGCATTTGAGATATTCTACACAGATAAAGAAAATAAGCAGGTTAACCCCTTCCAGACCTCTTGGGGCACCACCACAAGACTTATCGGCGCTATCATTATGACCCATGGCGACGATAGTGGACTTGTACTTCCCCCTGCGGTTGCTCCCATTCAGGCAGTTGTTGTGCCTATCGCACAGCACAAGGAAGGCGTTCTCGACGCCGCTTATGACCTCTGCTCAAAACTTGATGGTATCCGTGCAATTTGTGATGATAGCGAGAAATCTCCCGGATTTAAGTTTGCTGAGTACGAGATGAAGGGTGTTCCCGTTCGAATTGAGATAGGTCCCCGCGATATTGAGGAAGGCAACTGTGTTATTGTCCGCCGCGATAACAGGGAAAAAACCGTTGTTAAGATTGAAAACGTTAAAGATGCAGTTGAAAAGGCACTTTGTGAGGTTCGCGACGCACTCT
>JAZQLL010000199.1:0-9736 GCA_045542675.1 Oscillospiraceae bacterium | reverse complement strand
CTTTTTACCTTTAAGATTCTCAATAAGCGCCATATCACCCTCTGTAAGTTCTCTCGAACTGTCAAAAACCGCGATAACAAGCGCGGCGCTCTCTATTTTCTTTCTGGCACGCTCGACTCCCACCGCCTCAACTGTATCGGCGGTTTCTCTTATTCCTGCGGTATCGGATAGTCGAAGGGTAAAATCACCCACCCTAACAGTATCCTCAACTATATCTCGGGTTGTGCCCGCAATATCGGTTACGATGCTTTTTTCAAAACCCGACAGGATATTCATAATAGTCGATTTTCCGACATTGGTACCGCCTACGATTGCGGTATCAACGCCATTTGCTATTACCCTTCCCTTATCGAACTCCGAAATCATAGCGTATAAAACAGACTGCACACTGAAAAGTTCTTTCAAAAGTGTTTCACGTGAAACATCTACAATATCCTCATCGGGATAATCGCAATACGCGGCTATCTGTCCTAAGAGGGTTACAATTTTTTGTTTTATTTCTTCGGTTTGACGGTTTAACCTGCCCTCGCTTACGTTTAGCGCCGCCTTAGCCTCCTCGTAGCCTTTTGCCGATATAAGCGATGCAACCGCCTCGGCTTGAGAAAGGGAAATTTTGGAATTTAAGAAGGCTCTTTTGGTAAACTCGCCTGTGCTCGCCATAGTCGCGCCTGCGGAAATTACTGCTTTTAAGAGTCTTTGAGTAAGATAAAAACCGCCATGAACCGTTATTTCAACTACATCTTCGCCGGTATAACTTTTGGGCGCGCGGAAAACGAGCGCCACTGCGGTGTCAAAAACGCCGTCTGTGTCGCAAACTTCTCCAAAAAGGGCGGTATAACCCTTTGCAGATGCTATTGTTTTTCCCGATTTTGATTTAAAAACCTTGTCTGCAATGCTAAATGCATCGCTGCCCGAAAGCCTTACCATTCCGACCGCCGACTGATTTGAGCCTGTCGAGATGGCGGCGATAGTTTTTGAAAATTCCTTCATTTTTATCTCCTAAAAAATATAAAAGCGGCATATCTGTGGGATATGCCGCTTTACTTTTCGCCATAAACCACAATATTTTGTGGATATATATTTTACAATATGCGAAATACTGTATTTTAATCTAACTCAATCTTGCCATAAAGGGGGAACTGTGCCTCGCGAAGTTCCTTTTCCTTCTTAAGACCCTCAATGGTGGAACTTGAGGTAAGGAAATCGTCTTTAATAAGGCTATCCTCGTTATAGCTGCGAGCAGCAGCGGCAGCCTTAGGAGCGCGGCGCTTATCGTTTCTGTCGCGTCTGTCACGTCTGTCGCGGCGGGGATTGTCGCTTGAAATAACAACCTTACGGTGCGGCTCATCACCTACCGATGTTGAACTTACGCCATCGATACCCTGAACGGTTGAGTGAATAATTCTTCTCTCATAGGGAGCCATGGGCTCTAAAGTTACACTTCTGCCTGTTCTGAGCGCCTGGTTTGCAAGTCTCTTTGCAAGCGCCTCAAGGGTTTTTTCTCTCTTTTCGCGATAACCGTTTACATTAATGGTAACTCTGCTGTACTTTTCCTCGCCGTTATTAATAACAAGACCGGCAAGATACTGAAGGGAATTTAAGGTTTCTCCCCTTCTTCCGATAAGATAGGAAGCCTCTTCACCCGAAATTTCGATGAAAACTGTTCCGTCCTTTTCCTCGGCGGTAACCTCTACATCGTTTAAAGGAAAACTCTTTACAACGTCTTCCATAAACTTTGTAACTCTTGCGATTTTTCCGGAAATTACGCGGATAACTGCATCTTTACCACCAAAAAGTCCTTTTTTTCCTTCTTCAATAACCTCATACTGAATCTTGTCACGATCTACACCAAGACTCTCTGCTGCTGCCAAAACTGCGAGGTCTACAGTTTTTGCGCTGAATGTAAGCTCTTGCATTTTGTAAACTACCTCTCTGTTAAGCCAAAAGGCTCTCTATTTAAACGGAACTGTCCGTTTAGTGCTATTTAATATCATCGCCGTACTTTTCGGCATATCTTTTTCTTGCCTCGGCAAGTTTTTCCTTATCGGACATAGAAAGTTTCTTTTCGGCATCAGCCTGCGCTTTTGCCTTAGCGTTAGCGCTATTTACTTCGCTCTGCGAAGCGGCGCCCTGCTGAGCCTGAGCCTCTTTCTGAGCCTCAATAAGTTTTTGCATAAATTTAGACTTTTTCTTCTTTCTACCCTTTTTCTTTTCTTCTTCGAGTTTTTTCTGGACATACTCGGGGGTAATAATTTTTCTTAAGATAATCTGCTGAATTGTGCCAACGATGTTTGAAATAATCCAGTAAAGACCAACACCTGCAGGCACAAGGAAGGTAAAGTATGCCGACATAAAGGGCATACCGAACATCATAAGATAACTGCAACCTTTACCCTGGCTGTTGTCCTGATAAGACATTTTTGTTGAAATATAGGAAGAAATGAGTGCGGTTACAAGCGAGAGGACAGGAATTATCATAATAAGATTCCAACCCCACTCAGGAACGCTTCCTAAGTTAAAACCGAGGAAATTTAAGTTAACGCTCGCCATTTGGTCATAAGCCGCCTGACCTATGCCCTCAAGCCCTTTTGTACCGTTGATAAGTTCATCTTCGTAATTAGAAAGCTGGCCTAAAATCTTAAGCTGAACATCAATAGTTCTACGCTTACCGGTAAAATCCTTAATGCATGCCTCAAGAATTTTTTGTGCCTTATTAATAACATCGGCGGGCATTCTTAAAAGGTGGGTCATAGGACGATAAACAACGTCCATAAATCCGTAAATGATAGGTAACTGAAGGAAAAGAGTACTACATCCGCTAAAGGGGTTGTAACCTTCCTTCTCATAGAATTTATTTACCTCTTCCTGTGCCTTGGTGGGATTATCCTTATATTTTTTCTGGATTTCATCTACCTTAGGCTTAAGAAGGGCCATGTGCGCCTGATTTCGCTGCTGCTTTACCGACATCGGCGTCATAGCGCCGCGAACGATTACGGTAAAGATAATAAGTGCGAGGGGATAGATGGGAACGATCTTATAAGCAAACCACATTATCCAGCCAAGCGGATAACCGATTATATTCATTAACCACTCCATATAATTACTCCTTTACATCGTTTGCCTGTCCCAAAGCCTTACAACTTTGTCGGTCACAAACTTTATTCATTTCACATTTTTCACAAACCGAAGGCTCGGTGTATTTTCCGACTCCGCTTTTTAGAGTAAAGCGCTCGGGAACGGGGTCATAGCCGCCGCGAAACATAGGGTTACACCGAAGAATTCTGCAAACTGCCATAATACTTCCTAAAAAGGCGCCATGCTTTTCTATTGCGCCAATTGCAAAACTCGAGCAGGACGGGCGAAAGCGGCAACACTGTTTCTTTTTAGGAGATATTTTTTTCTTATAAAACCTTATAAGAGAGATGAGAGCCTTTTTCATAAAGCCTCACCGCCGCTTACATATTCTTCCTTAGAAAGAAGATCAAAAAGTTCACGGTATACTCTGTCACTTTTTACAAAGGGTGTTTTACCTCTTGCAACGAGCAGCATTTCTACACCCAAAAGACCACATTTTTTCATATCATTTGCGGCAACTCTGAGTACTCTCTTTGCGCGGTTTCTCTCTACTGCGCCGCCAATCTTTTTAGAGGCGGTGATACCAACGAGCACCTTATTGTCGTTTCTCTTTTTAATATAACAAACAAGGCAGGGCGAAACAAGCGACTTTCCTTTTTTATAAAGCCGCTGAAAGTGAGAATTATTTTTTATAATTTCATTCTTTTTCATCTTTCATCGCCGTTTTCGGTTTTGTTATCTGTAAGATATTAAAGGTTTTAATAAAGAGAAAAAGACCACCTTTAAAAAGTGGCCTTGGTTTCTTAGTAGCTCAAACGAGCTCTACCCTTTGCACGTCTGCGAGCCAAAACTTTGCGGCCGTTCTTGGTAGCCATTCTTTTCATAAAGCCGTGCTCTTTCTTTCTCTGAAGCTTTTTAGGCTGATAGGTTCTAAGCATTTTAGTATCCTCCCTAAAGTTTTTTGGATTAAATATCTTACGGCTTTATATGCCGAATAAAAACAATCCTTACGCAGTTTAGTATTATACCCCATAAAGTACCATAAAGTCAAGGTTTTTTTACTTTTATTTTTTTGAATATACTCTGTAAAACTATAAAATGGGGTTAGTTTTGAGTTTTTCTAAATTTTATACAACATAATGTAAAAATTTATTTTGTGCAGACACGGCGGGCGGTCGTGGGCGCCCGCCCCTACGGTTTAGATTTAGTTTGCGCGAAAATAGAGGAAGGGCATGGAAACCCTCCCCTACGGGTTGGGTTTATTTTGTGCAGACACGTCGTGCGACCAATGGTAGCCCATACGAGAGGGGGATGAGTGTCGAGATGGAAAGTTTTGTTTTAGCAGTTTCGTTTCACATTGTAAGTGAAACGAGATTTGCATGGTTTTAAATCCGACACGATGGGGGACAGTCGGTCCCCCTTAATGCATTCTTTTCCATATTTCTGTTGATATGGACAGAAATATGGTGCCCGCGCGGCATGAGCGCAACGGTACAATGTTTTTGATTTTTATTAGTTACAATTTTTCCACCAACCTTACGGTTGGTCCTCTACCTTTACACAAGGGAGGCTTGCGGGAGGGCGTGAAAACCCTTCCCTACGATTTTTATGCTAATTTTTCTGTGCGGCTTGTTTCCCTTATATAATATAATATATATAATAAAAAAGGTTTTATTTTTTTATTAAATTTACTTGAAATAATATATTATAAATGCTATAATGAAACTGTGTTTTTGTAATTTAAAATTTTAGGCTTTTTTAAAGTTTTACGGAGGTATATTATGGACTCTTTTTCTGATGTCTGGAAACTCGTTTTAGAGCATATACAAAACGAATATATTGAAAATAATCGCCTTTCAAGAGTCGCTTTTAATCTTTGGATAGATAGACTCAGTCCCGTGTCGCTTGAAAATTCGGTTGCAACCCTTCGTGTTGCCACAGTTTTTCAGAAAAAGACAATCATTGAGCAGTATTCAAAACTTCTCCAGGATGCTTTCTACGAGGTGCTGGGATTCGATGTTTCGGTTGAAATAATTTCTGACGATAATAAGAGCGAGCCCCCAACACTTGCCTACAGTTTTCCTAAGGCAACCTTGAAGGCGGGCGAGGAAAATGAAGATTTTATAGAAAACGGCGGATTTAAGTACACCTTTTCTTCATTTATCGTAGGTCCCTCAAACAAGATGGCGCACGCCGCCTGCGTTTCGGTTGCGACAAATCCTTCCCAGACATTCAACCCCCTCTTCCTCTACGGAGATTCGGGACTCGGCAAGACCCACCTTCTTTATTCAATTTTTAATGAGATTAAGAGAAGGCGTCCCAACACAAAGATAATTTACACAAATGCCGAGCAGTTTGGTAACGAACTTATTGAGGCTCTGCAGAAAAATAAGCAGGACCATTCGTTTACCGACCACATTGCACCTTTTAAAGAAAAATACAGAAGCGCCGACGTGCTACTCATGGACGATATTCAGTTTATCATCGGCAAGCCGCAGACAGAGGAAGAATTTTTCCACACCTTTGACTATCTCTATCAGGCGGGCAAACAGATTGTATTCACTTCGGACAGGCCCCCGAAAGATATGGTATCCCTTACCGAGCGTGTCAGAAACCGTTTCGAGATGGGACTTATCGTAGACATTCAGCCGCCCGATTTTGAAACCCGTATGGCTATTATCAAGAGAAAAGCCGACGGTTTGCAGTTTAATATTCCCGACGATGTTTGTGAGTTTATCGCAAACAGAGTAAACAGCAACATTCGTCAACTTGAGGGAGTTGTTAAAAAACTTCAGGCATACAATCTCTTTGAGGAAGAGCCGCCATCACTGTTTACGGCTCAAAACGCCATCCGCGAGATTTTAAGTTCAGGTCAGCCTATTTCAGTAACCGTTGATAAGATTATAAACGAGGTTGCTAAAACATTTAACGTATCTGCCGAGGATATTCGCAGTAAAAAGCGTGCTACTGAGGTAGCAGAAGCAAGGCAGATTGCTATGTATGTTCTCCGCGAAACTACACAACTTTCGCAAAAGGCAATCGGTGCAGAATTTTCGGGCAGAGATCATACAACTGTTATCTACTCCATCTCTGAAGTTAAGAAACTTATGAGTAAGGATGCACACAAGAAAAGACTTATAACAGACCTTATTAACAATATAAGAGGCGAGAAATAAGCCATTTGTAGTAGTCTTTTCCACTATTTCCACACAGTTTTCCACATGGTTTACGAGGTTTACATAATATCCTTAGTTTTCCACAAGTTTTTATGTTGTTAACATCTCGTTTTCCACCAAAGCGACATTTTGAAAATTTTCAACTGTTGATTTTAACTTTTTAAGATTTTTTCAACATCACAAATTTAAAAACTTTCACCCAAAATTTGCGAGCGCAAAGCGGTTTTCAAAAGTTTTCCACTTTTTAACCGCCCCTATTACTACTATTACTATTAATAATATCACACACATACACACAGAAAGGAAAAAACGGCGATGAAAATAATTTGCAATAAAGATGAAATGAAATCTGCCGTAACCAAGGTTATCGGTGCAGTAAGTCAGAAATCGGCAATCTCTGCAATTGAGGGAATTTTGCTTAAAAGTTTCGGTGATACTCTGTTTTTGGCAGGTTATGACCTAGAAATCGGCATCACCGCAACCATTCCTGCACATGTAATCTCCGAGGGAGATGTTATTTTCCCTGCAAAACTCCTTTTAGAGATGCTCATTAAAATGGACGGCGAGGAAGTAAGTTTTGACCTCGACGATAAATATATGTGCACCATCGAGAGCGGCAAGGCTCAGTTTATGATTATGGGAATTGCTGCGGATGAATTTCCTGCCCTTCCCTCACTTAGTATAGACAATCATTTTACTCTTTCGCAGGGCGAACTGAGAGATATGATAAATCAAACATTCTTTGCAATCGCTATGACCGAGCAGCGTCCCGTTCATACCGGTTCAAAGTTTGACATTAAAAACGGTTACTTCAATCTCGTTTCGGTTGACGGATTCAGATTTGCACACTGTAAGAGAAAAATCAATGATGATGGCGAGAGAAGTTTCGTAGTTCCCCGTAAGACCTTAAGCGAACTTATGAAGATTATTTCGGATGATTACGACGAGACAATCTCGGTAAACCTTTCTAAAAAGCACATTATATTCGAAATAGATAATTACACCGTTATTTCACGTCTTTTAGAGGGTGAGTTTCTCGATTACGAGCGCGCAGTTCCAAAAACCGCAACCACAACCGCAAGAATTAACAGAAGGCTCTATCAGGAATGCTTTGAGCGTGTTGCAATTATTACCGAGGAAAAACTCATTAACCCCGTTAAACTCACATTTAATGATGGCAAGGTGCTCATTGAGTGTAATACCGCTGTTGGTAGAATTAAAGAGGCTCTGCCCGCAGAAATAGACGGGCCTGCCATCGAGATAGGCTTTAACAACCGATATCTTTTAGAGGCACTTAAAAATTGTAAGAATGACGAGGTTATAGTTTGTCTTAATACACCCGAATCGCCTGTTAAGATAATTCCACCCGAGGGCGATGACTATACCTTCTTAGTTCTTCCCATGAGGCTTAATAAATATGACAGATAAAATCAAAATTACTACCCCTTATATAGAGTTAGATTCGTTTTTGAAGTTTGCAAACGTCTGTATGTCGGGCGGAGAGGCTAAAATTATCATCCAGGGCGGCGAGGTTTCTCTAAACGGCGAGGTTTGTACCCAGCGAAAGAAGAAACTCTACCCCGGGGATGAAATTAGCGTAGACGGCAAAATTTTCGCCGTTGAAGGATAAAATAATGTATTTAAAGACTTTAGAAATTCGTGATTTTCGCAATTTGAATGCGGGAAGGTATGAATTTTGCGAAAACGTCAATGTTCTGCTTGGGAAAAACGCCCAGGGTAAGACCAATTTTTTAGAGGCAATTTATCTTTTGTCGGGAAATAGGAGTTTCAGAGGCGCGCACGACCGCGAACTTGCCGCCTTTTCTAAAAATGGCTACTTTGTCGGTGGAGAATTTGACGGCGAGGATGAAATTTCACTTAAAATTGCGACATTAGAGGAAAAAGGTGCAGTTAAAAAGAAGGTTGTACGAGGTGAAAAGGCTTTTAAGAGCAGCCGCGCACTTTTGTCCGTCGTTCCCATGACGGTTTTCTCGCCCGATGACCTGAGTTTGTTAAAATCGGGTCCGAGCGAGCGCAGAAACTTTTGCGATATTCTGCTTTCGACCCTCTTTCCATCCTACGCCAAAACCCTTTCACGTTATAATAGGATAGTTTCGCAAAAAAATGCCCTTTTAAAAGACGAGGCCGACTCTGAACAGTTGGAAATTTGGAATGAACAACTCGCACTTTTCGGCGCAAGCGTTGTAAAAAGCCGCGTGGAACTTCTAAAAAGGCTTGTTCCCTTGACCCAAAACTGCTTTTTTGAGATGACGGGTCAAAAGGAAAAGATTGAAATATCATATTCCTGCAGTTTTTGTGACGATGCCGACATTGACGAAGGTGAAATTGCGGTAAAACTTCTTAAAAAAATCCGTGAAAACGCTTTTAAAGAAGAATCGGCGCAGTCCTGCCTGTACGGGCCGCATAGAGATGACCTTGATATTAAAATTAATGGAGCAGATGCCAAAACCTACGCCTCGCAGGGTCAACAAAGAAGCGTAGTTTTAGCGCTTCTTTTAGCCAAAACCGAACTTATAAAGAACCAAACGGGCAAGACCCCCATCGTGCTTCTTGACGATGTTATGAGCGAACTTGACGACACGCGGCGAGGCTATCTGCTCGAAAAAATCCGCGGTTTTCAGGTGTTTATAACCTGTTGTCAGGACGAACTGACATCGGGATACGATAAAAAGACATTCCTTGTAAGCGAGGGAAGTTTAAGTTAAGGAGTAAACAAATGTATCTTCATTTAGGTGAGGACAGGGTAGTTTTAAAAAGTGAAATAATCGGTATTTTTGATATTGAAAACACCTCGGTTTCAAAGGATACCAAAGATTTTCTCTCAAAAGCGTCAAAAACGGGCGAGGTTGTATATGTAAACCTAGAAATGCCTAAAAGTTACGTAGTCTGCGAGAAAAACGGCAAGAAAATTACCTACATTTCGCCCATTTCGGCGGCGACACTTAATAAAAGATTTAGATAAATTTAAGAATTTCCACTAAAGGTGCGTTTGGTACCTTAAAATGAATACACAAACTAAAAACGGAGGATTTGCCGTGGAACAGGTAAAACAGTCATACGACGAAAATCAAATACAGGTGCTGGAAGGACTCGAGGCGGTAAGAAAACGCCCCGGTATGTACATCGGCTCAACCGGTCCGAGAGGACTTCACCATCTTGTTTACGAGATTGTGGATAACTCTATCGACGAGGCACTTGCAGGCGAGTGCGACCTTATAACAGTCGAGATTCTGCCCGACAATATAATAAGGGTAACCGATGACGGACGCGGAATTCCTACAGGTATCCACCCCAAGCAGGGTATATCTACCGTTACAGTAATTTTCACCGTCTTGCATGCGGGCGGTAAATTCGGCGGCGGCGGATACAAGGTTTCGGGCGGTCTGCACGGTGTTGGTGCTTCTGTTGTTAATGCTCTTTCCATATGGCTTGAGGTTGAAGTAAAGAAGGACGGAAAGGTTTAC
>JAZQLL010000198.1:0-18094 GCA_045542675.1 Oscillospiraceae bacterium | reverse complement strand
ATTATAAAACTGGTCTGCCATAATTTTTCCTCCTTAAAGTTGCATTAGTGACAAATACAAAAACAATACCGAATCCGCCATCTCATCGGGGTCGTTCCGACTTAACCGATTTATTCTTTCCTGTGCAGTTTTCCTTATTTTTGCTCTTATTGTACCTCTGCCATTTTCAAATATTGGCTCAAGATAAGACAGTTCTTTTTTTGCCTGTAATAGTCTCTCGGGAGTGTAGCGGTTTTCCATAACGGAGCGCGAAATCGATAAAAAACACCTCGCGCAGACGAGCACCTTTTCCCTCTCCTCTCCCTGTGACTCCATTGAGAAAATTTTGTCGTAAAACCTAAGTTGCGACTCGTAATTTTTGCACCGCTCTTCAGGCAGGGCATCGCAGGACAGACTTTCCGACAGATTTTTATACATTTGTGTAAGTAGTGCCCTCATAATTTTGTCCCCCGTAATTTTGTAAATCATATCATAAAATTCTATGCGGAAAAAATTGTAAATATAAGCTCCACACTTGAAAACTCGAATGCTTTGATATATAATGTAAAGGAAATTCAAATTGATAAGGTGATATTATGAAAAAAATTCTTTCAATAGCGCTTATTCTTACTATTCTCGGGTCTTTTGCAGGCTGTGTTGGTAATAAGGGCTCGGGCGGCTCGTCGGACATCGCAAACAGCGACAGTTCCCAGCTTACAAGCGAGCAGATTTATGCCAAAAACCCCTTGACAGGCGAGTTTGACCTTGATAAGTCGGCGGTTGGTAATCGCCCTGTTGGTATTATGATTAATAACATTAAAGCATCGCTTCCTCAGAGGGGAATCGCTGAGGCAGACCTTTATTATGAGGTGCTTGCCGAGGGCGGAATTACCAGAATTCTTGCTATGTTCTCTGATGTAAATGCAATTCCCGATACGGGTTCGCTTCGCTCGGCGAGATATTATTTTCTCTCGCTTGCAATGGGTCACGATGCTATTTTCTGCCACTTCGGCGGCGAAAAATATGCCCTCGAATACATAAAGCAGAACAATATCAAAACCATCAATTTTATCTCGACAAACGCTTCCTACCGCGATAAAAACCGCGTTGGCAAGTACTCTTATGAGCATACCGCTTTCACAGACGGCGAAAGACTTTCCAAGGCTATTAAAAGCCGCGGCATTAATATAAACGGAAATGTAAAGGACGCTTTCTATTTCGGAAATAACGATGGTATCCTCGTTGGCGGCAACGCCGCAACTCAGGTTTATGTTCCCTTCTCCTCGTCATACAAGGCACAGTTTGATTACAACGCCGAGACCGGCTTTTATGAAAAGAGCCGATATGCGAGTGGACAGTTTGTAGACCATATTGACGAGGCAACCGGCAAGGCACTCGAGGTCAAAAATGTGTTTGTGCTCCAGACCACCATTAACCTTAAGGATGCTAATTCAAAGAAAAATTACATCGATGTTGACTTAAATTCGGGCAACGGATATTACGCCTGCGACGGCAAGATTGTTCCTATAACCTGGAAGAAGGGCGGCAACTCAAGTCCCTTAAAGTACTACACCCTCGATAATAAGGAACTCACCGTTAAACCCGGTAAATCTTACGTTTGCATCGCACCCACAACCAGCGCAGTTTCATATAATTAGAGGATTAGTGACACCATGGATAACCAAAAGAACATTTTAAACGAAATTAACGAGTACTCTATACTTGATTTAAAGTTAATTATCAACACACAAAGAGACTTATATACCGCAGAAGAAATGGCCGTTATTGAGGAAAGGCTGGCTTTCCTTGAGCAAGAGGAAAGAAAAGAAATTGAAAAACTTTTCCCAAAGGAAATTGTCTGCGAAAAATGCGATGCCGCAAATCCTTTTAGTAATGAGGTTTGCGAATTTTGCGGTCATAAGTTTAACAAAGAAAAATATTATGACCCCGAATACTATGAAAATCAGGATGACAGCGATGAGGATTCATCCTCCCGTTCAAATGCTTTTAGGTATATCGCGAGTTTTCTTGTTCCACTGATCGGCTATATTCTCGGGGCAATTTTGCTTTCAAAAGATGACAGTAGTGAGAGATCTGCCGGAACAGTTTGCATCATATTAAGTCTTGTATCTACACTAATTCCTATCTTTTTTTATTTTGCACTTTTTTATTAAATCTTGTACTAGTAACCCCCTCGCCTTGCGAGGGGGTTGTTTTGATATGACGGTAGGAAAATAGATTACCACTCCCCTACGATGTGTGTGTTGTGTGTGCGGGCGACCAATGGTCGCCCCTACGTGAGAGGGGTGAACATCGGAGCCAGCATTTATTGTTTTTGCGGGTTTGTTTCGCATTGTAAGCGAAACAAAATTCGTACAATATAAAATCCGATGTTAAGGGGAACAGTCGGTTCCCCTTAAATTCATTCTTTTCCATATTTCTGTTGCTTTGGACAGAAAATAGGTGTAAGCGCGGCATGAGCGCGACATAAATTTGCTTTATTGATAAATATCCATCCGACCTTATCTACCCCTCGGCCGCCTCCCTTTAGGCAAGGGCGTCGCCCTTGACCCGCTCTCTTTTCTGCTTTTTATATGGTGAGGGTCTGAGTATCACTCCTCTACAGAAAAGGAAAGCCCTCGGCTCATAGCCGAGGGCTTTTTTGTTTTTATTTTAATTAGAACTCGAGGGAATTTTCAATGATGGATGCAACATCCTCAATTTTAACTCTTTCCTGCTTCATTGTGTCGCGGTCACGAATTGTAACGCAGCCATCCTCAAGGCTTTCAAAGTCAAAGGTGATGCAGAAGGGAGTTCCGATCTCATCCTGGCGGCGATAACGCTTACCGATTGAGCCGGTTTCATCAAAGTCTACCATAAACTTCTTAGAAAGGCTTGTGTAGAGCTTCTCTGCCTCTTCGGAAAGTTTTTTGGAAAGGGGCAGAACTGCCGCCTTAAAGGGAGCGAGGGCAGGATGGAAATGCATAACTGTTCTTACATCGTTCTTCTCCTCGTCAATAACCTCTTCATCGTAAGCATTGCAGAGGAATGCTAATGTTACACGGTCTGCACCGAGCGAGGGCTCGACAACATAGGGAACATATTTTTCGTTAGTTTCGGGGTCAAAGTACTCCATCGACTCGCCGCTGTGATTCTGGTGCTGAGTAAGGTCATAGTCGGTTCTGTCGGCAACGCCCCAAAGTTCACCCCAGCCAAACGGGAATAAAAATTCAAAGTCGGTTGTAGCCTTTGAATAGAAGCAAAGTTCGTCGGGATCGTGGTCGCGAAGTCGCAGGCTCTCTTCCTCAATGCCGAGGTTTAAAAGCCAGTCGCGGCAGTATCCACGCCAGAACGAGAACCACTCAAGGTCTGTTCCTGGCTTGCAGAAGAACTCGAGTTCCATCTGCTCAAACTCACGTGTACGGAAGATGAAGTTTCCGGGAGTTATCTCATTTCTGAAGGATTTACCCACCTGGCATACGCCGAAGGGAACCTTCTTTCTTGTTGTTCTCTGAATGTTCTTAAAGTTTACGAAAATACCCTGCGCAGTTTCGGGGCGCATATAAATGGTAGACGAACTATCCTCGGTTACACCCTGGAATGTCTTAAACATAAGGTTAAACTTACGGATATCCGTAAAATCACATTTACCGCAAGAGGGGCAAACGATGCCGTTATCCTTTATGTAGGATGCCATCTCGTCATCCGACCAACCTGCAGGATTTACATCGAGATTGTTCTCTGCAGCGTAATCCTCAATGAGTTTGTCGGCTCTGTGACGGGTTTTACAAGCCTTACAATCCATAAGAGGATCGGAAAATCCGCCGAGGTGACCCGATGCTACCCAGGTTTCAGGATTCATAAGAATTGCACTGTCAAGTCCTACGTTGTAGGGGCACTCCTGAACGAATTTTTTCCACCAGACTTTTTTAACATTATTCTTAAGTTCAACTCCTAAGGGGCCGAAATCCCAGGAGTTTGCAAGTCCGCCGTAGATTTCGCTACCGGGGTATACAAATCCTCTACCCTTACAAAGCGCTACTACATTTTCCATTGATTTTTTACTGTTGTCCATGTTTGTTCCCTCGCTATTTTGTTGTATTACTTGCGGCTCGGCGAAGCGCCGAAACCTCTGCTTTTGTAAGTTCACGCCACTCGCCCGGCTGAAGCATGCCGAGTTTGAGCGGACCTATCATTGTGCGCTTAAGTCTTTTTACATTAAGACCTACCGCCTCGCACATTTTTCTAATCTGTCTGTTTCTACCCTCGCGGATGGTCATTTCCATAACCGTTCGCTCGGTGGATGCAGACACTACATTTATGATAGCAGGCGCGGTCATTCTACCGTCTATCACAACGCCGCTTGAAAGCTCTGTTACAATTTCATCCGAAACGGCGCTATCCACAGTTACCCTATATCTTTTACTGATGTGGTACTTGGGATGCATCATCATATTGGCAAAATCGCCGTCGTCGGTAAGTAATATAAGACCCTCGGAAACCTTATCAAGTCTGCCGATGGGATACACTCTGACTCCGACGTCCTCTACTAAATCGGAAACGGTTTTTCTGCCCATTTCGTCGCTCATTGTGGTGACATAGCCGCGCGGCTTATTAAGCGCGATATAATGTTTTTCGCTCTTTTTGGACACCCTTACAACCTGGTCATCAACCGTTATTCTATGCTGATGAGGGTCGACCTGTTGTCCGATTTGTGCGGGGTGCCCATCAACCTTAACGGCACCTGCGCGGATAAGTTCCTCTGCCTTACGGCGCGAGCAAACACCTGCTTCTGACAGGATTTTTTGAATTCTCTCTTTCATTTTTTCCTCCCAACAGCGCCTCGCGGCGCGGTCTATTTACGGGCTAAATTATTCCCCGATTTCCTTATCGGATTTCTTGAAAAACGAAGCAATCTGATTGACTGCATCGGGAATCATATTGCAAAGTCTGTCAATACTCTCGCCGTCGCGCGCGAGCTGAAGAAGGCGAACATTTCCGTCCTCTATTACTAAGAAAGCCTGAGGAGTTATTGTAACGCCTGCGCCGCCTCCGCCGCCGAAAAGGTCTTTGGCCGACTTACTTGGGAAGTCCGAGCCGCCCGACGCAAAGCCGAGTGACAATTTTGAAACGGGGATAATGGTCACTCTGTCATTTACCTTTATGGGACTTCCGACTACGGTTTCGCTATCAGCAAGGTCGCGGATTTTATCGATGGTTTTCTGCATAAGTTCGGTGATAGGATGCTCTGTCATTTTTTATCTCTCCTTTTTAAAATAGGATTATTCTTCCGATTTTCCTTCGCCCTCTTCACTGGGTGCGACAAGCGCCGCCTCAAGCGGAGCGGCAAGTTCCGCGGGTGAAGAAGTTGTGGGGAGTGCAGGGAGCATATCAAGACCCGAAAGGCCGAATGCTCTTAAGAAGTTGGGGGTAGTCTTATATGCTATGGGTCTACCGGGAAGGTCAAGCCTGCCCGACTCCTCAATGAGTTCCTTTTCACAAAGGGTGGTGACAACGCCCGAGCAGTCAACGCCTCTTATCTGCTCCATAAACGCCTTTGTTACGGGCTGATTATAGGCAATGATTGCAAGAACTTCCAAACTCGCCTGCGATAGCGGCTGATTTCTTCGCAGGTCAAGCGCGGTTCTTATATGCGAGGCATATTCTTTAGCGCTTACCATCTGAAAACTGTTGCCGAGTTTTAAAATTCTTATACCGCTTTGTCGGTTTTCATACTCATCGGCAAGTTGCAAAATAAGGTTTGTTGCGGTTTTTGTATCAATCTCGGCAACCTCGGCAATACGGGTTGCCGCAACAGGCTCGCCGCTTGCAAAAAGCACCGCCTCAATTATTCCTCTGTGTTCTCTGATGCCCAATCTATGTCCCCTCCTCCTGCTGAGTTATAACTAATAAGTCTGCCGTCATCAGATACTGTTACTCTTGAGTGACGGATAAGTTCAAGCACCGCCAGAAACGATGCGACAAGTTCATATCTATCATTGTTCTGCGCCCAGATTTCCTCGATGGGAATATTTTTTGCGCCGATAATTTTACCCAAAATGAGCGTTATCCTTGAACGAATCGAAACCATTTTGTGCGCCACAATTTGTGTAAATGCACTGGCAGGTGGCGGAGCCTTTCTTGCCTTTCTGCCTGCTACGGCAAGGTAAGCCTCTAAAAGTTTCTGCTTGTCCACTGTTCCTGCAAAGGTTTTGGGCAGTTCTATCTCCTCGGCCTCGCGCACATAAATATCACGCCAGACTTCGTCGCTTCTCAGTTCGGATGCAACCTGCTTACAAACGCTATACTCAAGAAGTTGACCCTCAAGTTCAATCTTAAGTTCCTGCGCCTCCTCCTCATGTTGCGGGAGAAGCATAGCGGTTTTGATATAAACAAGCCTTGCCGCCATCTCTAAAAACTCGCTTGCAATGTCCATATCTTGATTCTGCATCTCGGCGATATAGGCTAAGTACTGCTCGAGAAGCTGAGAGATGGGAATATCGTAGATATCGAGTTTATGTTTGGCAATAAGCGAAAGTAGCAGGTCCAGAGGGCCTTCAAATTTTTCGAGTTTAAATTCGGGAGCTCCCAAATTTTTTCACCCTTTCAAGTAGTTATTGAAGAAAATAATAAAGCGGGTAATACCACATGTCACCCATAAAGAATGTCAGTTTATCAAACAACCAGACTATTCCCTGCATGGGGTACGAGAGGATAATTCCAAACAAATCTGTTCTATCCGAAACTATCAGCAATCCTATAATAATATACATACTATAGTTTTCGAGCCTATCCATAAACTGTTGTGCTCTATAGGGAAGGAAATAGTTTAAAATTCTCGATCCATCGAGCGGCGGAATGGGTAAAAGGTTAAAAAATGCAAGGCCTATGTTAGCAATACACATAGATGCAAATACCCAACCTAAAAAGTAGAAAAATTCCTGTCCACTGACATCACCAATAAGGTTTGAGCTTTTTAATAGAATTGTGCAAAGTAGTGCGAGAATGAGGTTGGATACAGGACCTGCTAATGCGGTAAGCGCCATGCCGAGCCTCATGTTGCACTTAAATCTTCTGGGATTTACGGGGACGGGCTTTGCCCAGCCGTAACCGAAAAGCACCATGGAAATTGTTCCGAATAAATCCAAATGAGCAAAGGGATTTAGGGTGAGCCTGCCCTGATAGTAGGCAGTATCGTCGCCAAGCCAGTTGGCGACCAGACCATGCGCCACCTCATGAATTGGCAGAGAAATGAAGACCATAAGTATAAACGGAATATGCTCAACTATCGTAAGAAAGATGTCATCCATACCCTTTTGCCCCCTTTATTACATAGTTATCCACTTTAACTAATACATTATATCATATAGATAGATAAAATACAATACAAAAAAATAATCTATTGATATTAAAAATTTCATTTGATATAATAGTAATAATGACAATATTGACATGTATTTTTGCTTTAATGCCGAAAAAGGAGAATTTTTATGGCTGCCGATAAAATTATCATAAAAGGAGCGCGCGAGCACAACCTCAAAAACATCTCGCTCGAGATGCCGAGAGATAAGCTGTGCGTTTTCACGGGTCCCTCGGGCTCGGGAAAAAGTTCGCTCGCCTTTGACACCATTTACGCCGACGGGCAAAGGCGCTATGTTGAGAGCCTTTCGTCTTATGCGAGAATGTTTTTAGGTCAGATGGACAAGCCCGATGTTGATAGCATCGAGGGGCTTTCCCCTGCCATATCCATCGACCAGAAAACCACCAGCAAAAACCCTCGTTCCACCGTTGGAACGGTTACCGAAATTTACGACTATCTGCGTCTTTTGTACGCGCGAATCGGCGTTCCTCACTGTCCCGTTTGCGGCAGGGAGATAAGCGGTCAGTCAATCGATGAAATCGTCGACCGCATACTCTCGCTAAAAGAAGGCAGCCGCCTTCAGATTCTCGCGCCCATTGCGAGAAGGCGCAAGGGTGAGTTCAAAAAGGAACTTGAGGCAGCCGCAAAAAGCGGTTTTGTAAGAGTCAGAGTAGACGGCGAGTTTTTTGAACTTTCTGAGGAAATTTCCTTAGACAAAAACAAGAAACACAACATCGAAATAGTTGTTGACCGCCTTATCATAAAGGACGGCATCGCTTCCCGCCTTACCGACTCGGTTGAAACCGCCCTTAAGGAATCGGGCGGACTTGTTATCGCACTTACCGACGACGAGGAAATGCTCTTTTCGCAGCATTACAGTTGCCCCGAGCACGACATAAGCATTCCCGAACTTTCGCCGCGAATGTTCAGTTTCAATAACCCTATGGGCGCCTGCGAAAAGTGTACAGGTCTCGGAAATTTCTTAGAAGTTTCGCCCGATCTCGTTATCCCCGACCGCACCAAATCGATAAACGAGGGCGCTATAAAGGCAAGCGGTTGGAGCATTTTTGAGCAGAGCACCATTGCATTTATGTACTTCGAGGCACTTTCCAAACATTTTAATTTCTCGCTCGATACCCCCATCTGCGACCTTGATCCCAGGGTGGTTGACATTCTCCTTTACGGCACTCGCGAGGAGTTTGTTATGACACGTCGCAACGAGTACGGCGAGGGCACCTACAAGACCACCTTTGAGGGCGTTGTTAACAATCTATCACGCAGATTTAAAGAGACTTCAAGTGACTGGGTGCGCGGCGAGATTCAGCGCTGTATGACAGAAGTTCCCTGCCCCGAATGTCACGGCAAAAGGCTCAGACCCATATCCCTCGCGGTTACAGTCGGCGGCATAAACATTATGGAATTTTGCGACCTCTCTATTTCCGAGGCAATAAGTTTCATAAACTCGCATACCCTCTCCGAGCGCGAGATGCTCATTGCCGAGCGAATTGTAAAAGAGATTTTAAACAGGCTTACATTTTTAGAAAATGTCGGGCTCGGCTACCTTACCCTCTCCCGCTCTGCCACCTCACTTTCGGGCGGCGAGGCGCAGAGAATAAGGCTTGCCACACAAATCGGCTCATCGCTTGTTGGGGTTTTGTATATCCTCGACGAGCCGAGCATCGGACTGCATCAAAGGGACAATGTTAAACTCATTGATACCCTTAAAAAACTGCGCGACCTCGGAAACACCGTCATAGTTGTTGAGCACGACGAGGACACAATAAGAAGTGCTGATTATGTTGTGGATATTGGTCCCAAGGCTGGTGTTCACGGCGGAGAAGTTGTCTACACCGGCGATGTTGAGGGTCTTAAAAACTGCAGAGAGTCGCTCACCGGTGCATTCCTCTCGGGCAGAGAAAAGATAGAAATTCCCCAAAAACGCCGCGAGGTCGGCAAAAAATGGCTTACCGTAGTCGATGCCGAGGAAAACAACCTTAAAAAAATTACTGCCAATTTCCCCGTAGGTGTTATCACCTGTGTTACAGGTGTTTCGGGCTCGGGCAAGAGCAGTCTTGTTAACGAGATTGTTTACAAGCGCCTTGCAAACGAACTTAACCGCGCCCACACCATAGCGGGCAAGCATCTCAAAATTGAGGGCATTGAGCAACTTGACAAGGTTATCGCCATAAATCAGGCGCCCATTGGCAGAACGCCGCGTTCAAACCCCGCCACCTATACGGGAGTTTTTGATGATATTCGCGCCCTTTTTGCGCAAACGCCCGACGCCAAGCGCAGAGGATACAACGCGGGCAGATTTTCCTTTAACGTCAAGGGAGGTCGCTGTGAGGCATGCTCGGGCGACGGCATAAACAAGATAGAAATGCACTTTTTGCCCGATGTTTATGTGCCCTGTGAGGTTTGCGGAGGCAAGAGATACAACCGCGAAACACTTGAGGTTAAATACAAGGACAAGAACATCTCTGATGTGCTTAATATGACGGTTGAGGAAGCGACTGCGTTCTTCTCCTCTATCCCCAAAATTTACGAGAAACTAAAAACCCTTTGCGATGTAGGACTTACCTACATTACTTTAGGTCAAAGTGCTACCACCCTTTCGGGCGGCGAGGCGCAGAGAGTTAAAATCGCGAGCGAACTTTTAAAGCGGTCGACCGGCAAGACCCTTTATATCCTCGACGAGCCGACTACGGGACTGCACCCCTCGGATGTTAAGGTGCTTATAAATGTACTTCAGAGGCTTTGCGAGGGCGGAAACACCGTTATCATAATCGAGCACAACCTCGATGTTATCAAAACCGCCGATTATATCATAGACTTAGGTCCCGAGGGCGGAAGCGGCGGCGGCGAGATAATCGCACAGGGTACGCCCGAAGAGGTTGCAAAAGTAAAAGGCTCATTTACAGGACAATTTTTAAAACCGCTGCTTTCATAGGAGATAAAAATGGACGCTACGACATCAATAGTTATAAATCAGGTTATTATCATTATGCTTCTTGTGATAGTTGGCGCAATTTGTCACAAGGCGGGAATGATAAGCGAAAAGGCGGCCGACAGTATGGCGGCATTTGCCCTTAAAATTGTCACTCCCTGCGTTATCATAGAGGCCTTTCAGATTGATTTTGATAAGAAGAAACTTGAGTATATGCTCATCGCCGCACTGCTCGCAGTTCTCACCCACGTTATCGGCATTATCCTTGCCCACACCATTTTCAGAGGTAAAAGTGCCGAGAGCGGAGTCTTAAGATTTGCCACAGTTTACAGCAACTGCGGATTTATGGGAATTCCCCTTATCGCAGGCGTTGTCGGCTCCGAAGGGGTTTTATACGCCAGCGTTTACATGGTGGTTTTCCAGGCGCTTATCTGGAGCCACGGTGTTGTTTGCATAAAGGGTGGACTTAAAAACATAAAGTTTTACAAAATCTTCATAAACGCAGGCACCATAGGGCTTGCCATCGGACTTCCCCTCTTTTTTATGTCGATAAAACTGCCTGCGGTAGTTTCAAGTACGGTGGGTCACATTGCAAACCTTAACACCCCGCTTGCAATGATTATAAGCGGCGTTTACATTATCCGCTCGGGTGTTTTAAAGGCGTTTGTTTCGCTTAAAAATTACCTTTGCGTTTTACTTCGCCAACTCATAATTCCCATTATCGTGCTCGTTTTTCTCATTGCATTCAAGGTGCCGAGCACTATTGCTCTGACCATGCTTTTGCTTTCGGCCTGCCCCGTTGCATCATCGGTTACCCTCTTTGCATCGCTTTATGGCGGCAAGGGCGAACAGACGAGTGCCTCGCGGCTACTCACCCTTTCAAACATTTTAGCAATCGTTACCGTTCCGCTTATGGCGTTTATCTATTCTTGGGCTATAAATCTGTAACCTTTTTTCGCGTATCGGCATAGTATAAGTCGATACCAAATGAAAAGGAGCGGTTTTTATGAACACTAACCCCTGCATGCCCTGTGAAGACGAGAAGTTCGGCTTTGACGGACACAAAGATTTCGACAAGGACTACAAGCCCTGCGACAAGAAGGACCGCGAATGTGAAGGCTGCGGCTATCAGTTTGCAGATGTAAGCATTCCCATCGAAATTTGTCCCGATGCCGACCTCGGCGATATTACAACCGAGTGTTGCGGCGAGCCGAGCGTTTTCTGCGAAAGCGAGCCTTGCGGCAATAACTGCAACATCGTTATCACCCAGAGCGTTAAGATTAAGATTCCCTTAAAAGTTGGAATCCGCGCCATTGTCGGTAACAGTTTCATTTCCTGCACCGACGGTTGCTGTGAGAAATAGCGTAATGTCCTAACAGACAATTACGCATCGATATAAATCCCTTGCGGGATTTTCGATATGCACCTTGCGGTGCTCGATATGTGCTTCGCACTCGATATACTTTTGCATATCTCGTCGGAGACGAGATGCGCAAAAAGTAAGAGGGATTTATATCATATCGAGTTTGCAAGGTAAACATATCGCATTTGCCGTAAGGCAAATATATAAAGTTGAGTCAATCTCAACATATCGACAAGAATAAACAGGCTCAACCATTCAAATCGGTTGAGCCTGTTTTTTATCATAGAAATATGTGATTTATTTATCAAAATATCCTATCATATCCTCGGTTGAAAAATCAGAGAGAGGAAGTTTTACGCTTTTTCCTTCCTTTTGACTCTTATAAATCGCCAGGATAAGTTCGAGCGCTCTGTAACCCGCTGCGGCATCAACATACGGCGCGCGGTTATTTTCTATAGCGTCGATAACATCGGCATAGATGCTATCGTGTCCATTGCCGTAAACATTTTTTGCCTCTTCATTAAGCGAGAGTTTTTGAGCGTCCTTCTCTTTGGCCTCTTTAAAGGACCAGACATTTATCTTATTTGCGGCGGTACCGCCTATCTCGACTGCGCCCTTATCGCCATAGATACAAAGGGTCTCGGTGTCAAGCGAGCCATCGTAGATATTAACTGTGCCCTCGGCGGTCGCAACACATCCGTTTTTAAACTTAATTACCGCAACACCCAAATCTTCTGCCTCGTTATAGGGGTGGAAATTACGACTGGTGGTGCCATAGACCTCATCAATCTCATCACCAAACATCCACCTGAGCAGATCAAATCCATGAATACACTGATTCATAAGTGTGCCGCCGTCACCCTTCCAGGTGCCTCTCCAATCAGCTTGGTCATAGTATGACTTTCCGCGACTCCAACGAACAGTTATCGCGCCATGCGACAGGCGGCCGAATCTGCCTTCCAAAAGCGCCTTTCTTGTTTTTTGAATAGCAATATTAAGGCGGTTCTGATGGCAGGCGCAAACCTTAACATCATATTTTTCACTAAGCGCGATTATCTCTCTTGCATCCGAGAGGGAGAGTGAAATCGGCTTTTCTATTATAAGATTACACTCGTTTTGGATACAGTATTTCGCAATCTCGGCGTGCGAGCCGCTATCGGTTGCAATGGCAACAAGGTTGGGGCGCACCTCTTGTACCATCTTTTTAAAATCGGTGTACAAGAGCGCAGAAACCTCATTGTTTTCGGCAAAATCCTGCATTTTTTTCTCGTCAACATCGCAGAGCGCCGAAATCTCAAGACCGCATTTTTTTGCGGCACTTATATGGTGAGGCGCTATTCTTCCGCATCCTATGAGTGCATATTTCATGGTCTCAATCCTTTCACAAGGGGCATAGGGGGCTGGGTGACAGAGGGGTTATTCTTCCTCTGTCACTTTTTTCTTTTTCATTTGTTTGAACACTGCAATTATCTTATTTCTAAACACAAATGCTACCACAAGCATTACAGCAACAAATATATATCTTACTATCGGGAATGGGTAGAGCGCAGTTATGGCAGCAGTAATCAAGAAAAATGCCACACTTATAAGTATAATGGTTTTTGCATTGTACACCCTCTGTCCGCCAAGGTGAATTTTGAGCATTCTCTTCATGGCCAGATAGTGTGCTACAGACAATAAGACATAGCAAACAAATGTTGTATATGCGGCGGCAACAAAGCCAAGCGCATGGTCTTTAAACAACATAAGGAACACGTAATTTAAAATAACGTTAACTACGGCGCAGGACATCGAGGCCACCATAATAAACTTTGTTTTCTCAAAATGGAATTCGATGGTTGTAAAAGCGCTATAAACCGCCATAAGATAAACGCCTGCCGCAGTTGGCGGAATTACCCAGGCCGCTGGAGCGTATGTCTTAGGCGCCATTATTGCAATAATTTCAGGTCCAAAGGCGATAACCATAAGGTTTAGCGCCGCAATCAAGATAAATATAATATTTCCAACACGAGAGATTTCCTTGTATTTTTTCTCCTTCATGTTTCGGAAAATCCAGGGTTCCATTGTGCTGAATATGGACACCTTAAATATAATTATAATGTGCGCAAGGGATGCGGCGAGGCTATAAAGACCGGCGGCATCATCACCGATAATGCTGCTTATCATTATCTTATCACTATTACTGAATATAACCTTTGAAAGATAGTGCGGTATCAGCGGCAGATTAAAGGCAAGCGCATACTTCCAGTACTCTTTGTGATAGAAAACTTTTCCTTTTTTGAATAGGTAGAAATATACCCATGCGAAGAAAATCAGTTCTGTTACTATAACTGATATTACTCTGGCCTCAACCTTAAAACTGTCTTTGGCTGTAATAACGGCGAAAACACCCAGTAACGGTCCGGCTACGGTTCGCGCAACAGTTAAAGCAACAAGTTTTTTGTATCTGTAGTACACCCTCTCACGATGCGACCAAAATCCATAAGCATTTGTAAGGAAGGTGGCCATGAACATCGCAGTTACCAGAAGGGTTGACATATCCATAACCTTGTTGACAACAGGCGAGGCGATGTAATATATCACCATACATATAAGGGTGCTTGTTATGGAAAGGCCAAGCATTGAAGAGGAAAATCTATCCTGATCGTCCTCGTGTTTTATGAGTCCCTTAGTATAAACTCCGCCGGTAAGGCTTAGTCCTGCAATAATCGAGACAATACTGTACCACGACTGATAAACGCTGTACACGCCAAACTGTTCTGTCGTAAACAGTCTTGTAAATATAGGAGTGGTAATAGTTGCAATGGCTTTTTGCAGGAAACTGCACGCAAGAAACCACATTGATGCTTTAGCAGGCGCACTGAGGTTATAATACTTCTTTAAAAGTTTCATTAAAACTCTCCTTTTTGGATTTCCTCAGGAACATATACTTCGGTAAAGCAATCAAGCAATCCTTCTCGCTCTTCTACGGGCGGAAGTTTCATATAGTCACCATAAATACGGGTGAGAAACTCATCGAGTTTTTCGGGTGCAAAAAGTTCCGTATCCTCAAATTTTACTAGCGTAGGCTTACCGTAAACCTCAAAAGGCATAAGGTGTTTTTCGTATGAATAGCGACTTGTCATGGATGATACAAGACCACTGTTGCAGTTTTCATACTTTCTCATTACCTTTTCTCTTACTGTGCCTATCCACTTAAACGAAAAGGGAGTCAGCAGAAAACGAAGAAAACGCTTGATTGCCACTTCTTTTTTTGTGCCTCTGAAAATTACGCCAACCTTATGCGCTTTAAGTGCGCGCAACATGCGAATTTTCTTTGCCTGTTTTTTCTGCAGACGAGGACTTTCGGGGGCTACATCAAGTGGGAAAACATCAACAAAAACCTTGTCAATTTCATTATCACAAAGCGTAACCATCGATGTCCTTAAGATTGTGTCTTTGATGCAGACAACAGCATGAGGCGCATAGATATCTTTTGTGTTTGAGTAATCGTGATAGCTAAACCGATCGTCAAGTTCGGTCTTACAAAGTTCCTTAAACCGTTCATAATCTTCACGCGGCATCTCGATATCAATATCTATATCCCAGGGAATAAATCCGCCGTGTCTTTTTGCGCCGATCGCAGTTCCGCCTATTATATAATACCTGATATTGTTTTCAACACAAAGGCGGTGAATATAGCGCGCAAGTTTAAGTTGCGTTCTTTGAAGCAAAGTGCGTTCTTCAGTCGTCATTTTCTATTCTTCCTTTCTCAACTTGTTAGACGTTTTTGGGGACTCAATATAAATATTTCTAAATACGATACCAAACATAATGGCATTCCACAAATATCTGGAATATAGCGCATCAAGGAAAAATGCCGCAACAAGACACGCCACCAAAATGGTTAAAACAATGGTGTCCTTCCTGGCGAAAGCCGATTTAAGCGACACAAATATCGGAGTCATGAACAACAAAAGACCAACAATACCGACCTCAAATGCGGCGCACAAATAGGTGTTATGAACCGCAAATTCAGAGCCTAGGGTTTGTGAAAAATATGCAATATGCCCGTTTGTTCCGAAACCGAATATGGGAGACTCTACAAGCTTTGCAAGCGCTGTTTCCCAAAGTTTCATTCTGCCAAATCCACTTGCAGATGAGTAGGTTGAAAAGTCGAACAGGCGCCTGAACAATCTATATGGCAGCAACTCTTTTAATGCAAAAAATCCCGCAGCTATTACAATAAGCGATATAATTATTACAGGAATTCTTTTTCCTCTGGGAATTTTTACCGCACCAAAAACCAGCATTGCAGCAACAAAGGAGAGCATTGCGCCTCGAGAACCCGTAAAGAACATTGCGATAATTTGAATTAAAAATGCTACGGCATATAAATACCAAAACTTCTTGCTTTGAAAAATTTTATTGAATGAGTAGAGCGCGCCGCCTAAAACAAGCGCGGCAAGACCATTGGGGTCCTGATTTCTTCCGAGCACACTGAGGGTCATTCTTCCTACATATTCAGAACCGTCAACCTTTCCCAGCGTCAGTACCATTACAGCAAGTATAAGTGACCCTAGCGAAAAGAATATTAAAAGTCCTTCCGCCTCTTTTTCCTCAAAAGGAAACAAAGAAATTAAGAATACAAACGCCGCCATCATTAAGTACGCGGTCAAGGTTGCATAGGTTGTCTTTGTAACAGTTGTCCATAAAATACTTATTGCCTCGAGCAGCGCCCATCCAAGCACGCCAACCTGAATAGCGCCGATCTTTATTTTTGTGTTGGGCGCCACAACAAAGTATGCCGCCATAAACACGGCCGCGGCAAGCGCGATATACTTAACACTTGAGCCAAACCACACATTGAGCGCAAACTCAAGCGGACAGCACAACATATACAGGTACACCGCACAAAGTGCTACTTTTTTCATAGTATCCTCCGAATTGTTAGAAAGGCATTATTGCCTGTGTAAATACGCTTGCATTTTTTTCGCAATCAAATTCTTTTTGCCAAAGCCCAAATGCACTACTGCAAATGCGGTCATATTCCTCGCCGCTCATTTCGTAGTACTTAAGTATTTCTCTCGCAAGTTCGGTCACATTTATGTCAGGATCAATAAGGCTACCACTGACACCGTTTACCGCTATTTCACGAGTTGAGCCGACATCGGTTGCTACAACGGGCAGGCTATGTGCCGCCGCCTCAATAACCGAAACGGGCAGGCCTTCGGTTGCACTCGTGCTTACAAAAACCGACGCCTCGCCGCTTTTAAGGTACTCCAAAACCTCATCATGCGGAGTGTATCCATAAAAATGGATGCTTTGCTCCATATCAACAAACTCTTTTTCTATCTTTTCTCTGAGCGGGCCGTCTCCGAAATGCACCCATTTTATATCGGGAATTTCTCTTTTGAGAAGTCTTACCGCCGATCCGACAAGTTCAACCCTCTTTAAAGGGAAAAGATTTGAACAACTCATAACAACGAAGGGTTTGCGGCTTCTTTTTATCTCACGGTCACTTCCGCGCGAGCCTATGTATATTCTGCTGATTTTATCGGGCTCGGGGGATATACTCTTAAGGTGCTTGCAACCACCGTCCGATACTGCTAAAATGCCATCAAGTCTTGTGAACAGATATTTTCTGAAAGGATAAAACCTTCTGGGCTCGACCACGTTCTGCACGTCGGCAGAGCCGTGTGCCCTTGAGACTACCTTTACATTTTTCAGTCCAAGATGTTTTTTAAACTCATAGGCTATTCTGGAAATGTAGTTAACCCAATAGCCGACAATGACTATCTCGTCATCCTGCGAAATATTCATTTCCCCTCTCACTTTAGGGAAATTTCGGCAGGCGGAAAGATATCTTCCGCAAACATAAATAAGTGTTCTGAACGACTGAAAGAAGGGGCTTTTTTCCTTAAATATGGAGAAAAACTCACGCCAAAAGAACGCCTTAAATGGCAAAACCAAGGCCGCATTTTTAATGCTGCTCTTTTTTTTCTCTGTTTTAGCGGACAACGCCTTGACATTTGCGGGAAGCCTGTTTAGAATTTCGCTCTCGCGGCGATACTCATCGCAGGCCACTACATATATCTCATCAAACTCGCGGGCAGCCTCTTCAAGTTCGCTTTCAAAAAAATTCTCTCCGACAGTTTTAAAGGGAAAAACTGATGTGAAAAATATTGCTTTTTTCATACATCTCACCTTTCATCTGTGCAGTTTATTTTATCTTCCGGAAACATTTTTTTGCCGCGCTTACAACATAATCTACCTGCTCATCGGTAAGATTTGTGTGAAGCGGCAGGGAAACCTCGTTTTTGTAAACCTCATGCGCATTGGGGAAGTCTTTTATATCAAACCCGAGATTTTTATATGCCGTAAGCATAGGCAGGGGTTTGAAATGAACATTTGTGAAAACGCCTTCTTCTGCCATCAAGGTTATAAAATCGTTTCGCATCTGCTC
>JAZQLL010000197.1:0-16348 GCA_045542675.1 Oscillospiraceae bacterium | reverse complement strand
CCCCCGTGAGAGGGCCCCGAGGGGGGACGTTTTTTTATTACAAGCGAGGAACTTGCAAATAATACATTCAATTATGCGCCTACAACATCATCTGTTCCAAGACGGACTGCCTCAAACTCTTCCTCAATTTCTGCGGAAGGTTTCTTGGTAAGAAGCGATACAACAACGATTACTATCGATGAAATGATGAACGCGGGAAGAAGCTCGTAAATTGCGAACACGCCGCCTAACTTACTAATGAGGAGTTTCCATACAAATACCATAACACCACCGGTGAGCATACCTGCGATAGCGCCCTCTTTTGTTGTTCTCTTCCAGAAGAGAGAGAATAGCATAATCGGACCGAAGGTTGCGCCGAAGCCTGCCCAAGCGAATGAAACGATACTGAATATGATGCTCTTCTCATCAAGAGCAATGATGATAGCTATTGCAGCGATAGCAAGAAGTGTTAATCTTGTAGCAAACATAACCTGCTTATCGGTTGCATTCTTCTTAAATACGCCATGGAAGATATTCTTGGAAAATGCCGAAGCGGCGATGAGAAGATATGAGTCTGACGAACTGATTGTTGCTGCCAGGATTCCCGCCATTACAAGACCTGCAAGCATGGGAGGCAAGAAACTTGTTGAAAGGTTGATGAATATGTTTTCAGATGTGGATTTTGTAAGAAGCTGTTCTGCTGCGGGGAGAGCACCTGTCATGTAAAGTTGTCTGCCAACGATACCGATAAATACTGCTACCGCGAGGGAAATAACTACCCAAACCATTGCAATTCTTCTTGAAGCCTTAAGTTCGCTCTCTTTTCTGATCGCCATAAATCTGAGAAGTACCTGGGGCATACCAAAGTAGCCAAGACCCCATGCAAGAGATGAGCAGATTGTGAGAATACTGTAATTCTGAGCCTCGCCAAATACTGCCTTACCGCCCTCTAAAATCTGAACGCCATTGGCGTCAACTGTAGGCGAAGCCATACCAAAGAAATCGAGGAAACCGGGAATCTCTTTTGCATTCTCGAATACTGCACCGAAACCGCCTGCATTAACAACGCAAAGGGCTACGATAACAACGAGCGCTACTATCATAACGATAGCCTGCATAAAGTCAGATGCACTCTCGGCAAGGAAGCCGCCCAAAAGTGTGTAAAGAAGTACGAAAAGTGCGCCAACAAGCATCATTACAACATAAGGCGCTCCAAAGAGGGTTGAGAAAAGTTTTCCGCAGGTAACGAGGCAACTTGATGCATAAACTGTAAAGAAAACTAATATGAATAGCGCCGAAATCATAAGAATGACGGGCTTTTTCTCTTTAAAACGATTAGAGAAAAACTCGGGAAGGGTTATCGAGTTTTTAGCCTTTATGCTATATCTGCGAAGTCTTTTTGATGTAATGAGCCAGTTTAAATATGTACCTACCGCAAGGCCGATCGCTACCCAAGCCGCATCTGCAACTCCACACCAGTATGCGACACCCGGGAGACCCATCAAAAGCCAGCCGCTCATATCTGAGGCCTCAGCACTCATCGCGGTAACCCAGGGGCCGAGAGATCGACCGCCTAAGAAAAACGCCTCACTGTTTTTATTTGCTTTTTTTGCATAGAGAACACCGATTAAGATAACTGCCGCCATATAGACGATCATCGCTATCAAAATCTGCACTGTGTTTGAACTCACGTTAACAACTCCTTTAAAATTTATACATAAAATTATAACACAACAAAAACTATAATGCAATAAGGAATTAAGTTGGACTTTTTATACCGTAATATCTTATAAATGGCATAATAAAGCGGCTTTTAGTGTAGACTAAAGTCTATACTAAAAGCCGTACTAAAAATATCTTTTTATTTTTCTATCTTTTTTAGCAGAAATGGGAGCAATTCTTTCGCAGAATTCTTAAGGGAGTAATCACCATTGCAAAGGCACCACTCATAAATCATAGCGCGTTCACAAAAGGCATAGTACTTAACTATCTCATTGACCGATTGCTCTTCGGTAAGTTCGCCCCTCTTTTGTCCATCAACTATAATTTTTCTCAAAAGTTTATAGTAAACTCTGTTGTGGTCAACGAGTTGTTTTTGAGTCTTGGTTAAAAGTTGTGTGGAATAAAGCCGTTTAACAAGTTCTAGATCTATTGTGTTTTCTATCATATCAAAAAGTTCACGATTTAAAAACAGCAGGGTTTCTATCGCATTTTGTTCGGGAGAAATCTTTCGTTCAAGTTCCTCATATTTTTCATCAAAAAGGTAAGCGAGCGAACCTATAAGCGCGTCCTTATTTTCAAAATAATGATAAAACGAGCCCTTAGATGTCTGTGACAAACTAATTATTTCATCAACGGTTGTATCTTCATATCCGTTCTCGTAAAACAATTTCCATGCCGCCGAAACAATCTTACTTTTTGTGTTTTGTCCGACTTTTTTACTCATTTGTACTCCTCTTTACTTTAGATTTAAAATCCTTTTGGCATTTTTATAGAAAATCCGTTCTTTTTCCTCGCATGAAAGAGGCATATTGTTTATTGCCTCTATTTCCTCACCCGCGCGGCTCCAAGGACTATCCGACCCGAAAAGCACTTTATCGGCGCCATGGTTTTTTACTATGCGCATAAACTGCTCTGCAGAATAGTAATTTGTTCCCATTGAGGTGTCGATATAAATGTCGGTGCCGACAATATATTTTTCAACATCATCCCATTGGCTTTGTCCGCCGAGATGCGCCGCAACTATTGTGCCACCGCGCATTTCTTTTGCTATTTTTGCAAACTGCAAAGGCCAGGAGTGAATTGGTGGTGGGTAAGCAGGGTCAAAGCCCGCATGGAACATCAAAATAAGGTCTTTTGAGAGAGCATAGTCGTAAATTTTGAGCATCTCGGGAGCATCAAGCGTAAACTGCTGATACTCGGGATGCAATTTTATTCCGGGAAGTTTAAGTTCGCAAACAAGGTCAATATCGCGACGAAAATCATCGGTTGCGGGGTGAATTCCGCCAAATGAAATAAGGTTATCCGAAGTTATCGCCCTCGCCCAATTATTTATCGAAACAGTCTGGCTAGGCGCCGTTACTACCGGCATAACTACCGATACATCGACACCAAATTTTTCCATATTTTTAACAAGACCGCCTGCCGTTCCGTCTGAGCAAGGGTTATATTGCCCACCGCATCCTTTTACAAGCGAGGCTATTGCCCTATCCGCTATTTTATCGGGAAAGGCATGTGTATGAAAATCAATTACCATTTACTTAGGCACCTACTTTTTGATTGCTTCAGGTTCATCCATATAAAAGTGCAGGAACCAGGCCTTGCCGAAGGCGTAGTTAAAGCTCTTATGCGTGCCATCTATAAGCACGCCGTAAATTTTAATGCACTCTGAAAAATACTCAGCGGCAAGAATCAGGAAAAGCGCTACTGCGCAAACGACACCTGCCACAATATTTATAATGAGACCGAAATTAAGGATAAGCGCAACGCTCAGTCCGAAAATCAGTGCAGTAATAAAGGTATGTACAAAGAAATAAATAGTCTCAGAGCTGAAAATGTTATCCTTAACATATTTTGATTTACTGAATTTTCTGACAGTTATATTCCCTCTTTTTTTGCAAATTTCCTTAGTGGTAATGTACTTTTTACCTTTTTTATAAATTGTATCGCGGTAACACTGCTGAATCACCGATTTTTTAAGATATTCCTTTTTAATTCCGAACAGAACGGTTATGGTCTGACAACAAAGCCAATAAGCCTCTTTATATATTCTGTAACGGATTATGATGTTGGCAAAAAGGATGCCTACTATTGAGGTTGCAAGGAATATAAGTCCCTTTACCTGCCAGGAGAGAATCTCCATTGAAAGCGCAAACGGAATAAGAAATGAGAACATTGCAAGATAAATGGTGATTATCTGGTCGCGCTTGCTTTGTTGAAGACCGAGTTCAGCATTTGCACGCTCATAAAGGGCGTTTAGATCAATGTCAACGCCATCCCTTTTGGCGCTTTGGGGAATACTTTTTATCTTGAACTTTTTGCTCTTTTCATTTGATTTAACATTTACTTTTATAATCATCTCAATATCTCCTCATAAGGTACTGATTTCATATATTTTTTTACAATTTCCAAGAGTTTTCTATGATTTTCTACATTATTTGCAGCTATAATCGGAGAGGTTCTGTCAAACTGAAGATGCTCGCCGTCAAGCCCCGTTATAACTCCGCCCGCTTCCCTTAAAATTACAAAGCCAGCTGCATAATCCCAAGGAAAAACGCGAAACTCAAAAAACAGTTCGCACTCGCCTTTTGCAAGGTGGCATATATCAAGCGCACAGGAGCCGAATCTTCTTAAGTCGGTGCACTTCGAGTAGGTTTCTCGCATAATTTCAAGGCAGGTGTCGGCATATTCCTTTTTATAAAGGCTCAGCGCGGTGCAGAAAAGCGAACTTTTAAAATCTCTATCCGAAGTTTTCATAGGTTTTCCGTTAAAATAGGCGCCACCGCCCAAGGTAGCGTAATAAAGTTGGTCTTTAAAGGGCGCGTAAATAACACCGAGAATCGCCTTTTCGCCCTGCATAAGACCCACCGAAATCGCGCACTCATCTATCCCGCGTGAAAAGTTGACTGTTCCATCAATGGGGTCAACTATCCAGAGATATTCGGCACTTCTTACCGACTCATTACCCTCTTCGCCGAAAAACGCCGAACCGGGAAGCAACGAAACAAGTTCTTTTTCCAAGAATTTCTGCACTGCTATATCTGCCGAGGTTACAAAATTTACATGCGAATCCTTTTGAGTGGTTGTAAACTCGCCTTTAGTAAATTCTGCCGACAGTTTTACTATTTCTATAACCTTATCAAGAAGTTTACTCAAATCCAAAAAAACACCCTCTATTTCTCTTTTACTATCTCAAAGCTATGGGTTCGTACAAAATTTTTACCGGGCACCAACTTTTCAATTGCAACCTTTGTTTTGAGGTTTTTATCGGTACTGGCTCTATCAGTTATTCCGCACCAAAGCTCCGCGCAAACATAAGGCGCATCGGGTTTTGACCAGATAAGCAGGTTGGGAAACTCCGGAAAGTCCACCTTTATTTCCTGCCCTGTCTTACGGTTTCTTATCAGAATAGTATCAAAATCGACGTTCTCAAAAATGATTGCGTCCACCGAAAAATAACTGTAGTTAAGGCTCAGGGTATCGCTATTATCAACAATGAGCTCTTTGCCGTTATCACTTAAAATTCTCCCTTCAAGCACGCTTGCGTAAAGGGTCTTCTTTTCGGGGAACACGATATCAAGGTCACAGACTCCGTCTTCAAAAAGGTAACCCTCATGGCTTCCGATAGAAAAATACATTGTCTTATCATCTTTATTGAAAACATCATATTTTACCTCGAGTTTTTTATCTGTAAGGGTGTATGAAACCCTCAGATCGTACTCAAAGGGGTACTGCGCTCTCGTTTGGTCATTTGATGAGTGAATAAAGGTTACACTATTTTCACTTTGGCTCTCAACCTCAAAGTAGGTAAATCTTGCATAGCCGTGTTGACCGAGTTGATAGGTCTTGCCGTCAAGAATATACTCGCCGTCCTTAAGATTGCTGCAAATGGGAAACAAAAGCGGGGCCGACTTAGTCCAGAAACGCTCGTCCCCCTGAAAAATATATTCCTTGCCCTTTATTTTAAGGCTCTTAAGCTCTGCACCCTCAAGCGAAAAGCTCGCCACACTATCTTTACTTTTGATTGTTACCATAAATATCACCTCAACCACCGATATAACTAAATTATACCACAATGATTTTGGTGTAGCAATACAAAAATGCCGCCTTTACTGCTAAAAGGCGGCATTTTTTAGATTTTTTTGTCGTTTTGAGCAGGACCGTTTATCACTTTTCCCTCTTTTGTAAACCTTGAGCCGTGGCAGGTGCAGTCCCAACTATGCTCAGCTTTGTTATATTTTAAGGCGCAACCTAGGTGTGAACAACGCGGCGCAGTCGGGGTAAGCATATTTACAGCGGTTTCGCCGAGATTTACAAAAAGCTGAGGTTTAAAGAAGTTTCTTGAAGGCGAGAAAACTTCTGCAAACTCGTTTTTTCGACCTATTACCGCATCCCTTAAAATTTCAGCCGCCACAAGACTTGTGGTCATTCCCCACTTATTAAATCCCGTTGCGACATATAGGTTTGGCGTGCTTTTTGAATACTGACCGATGTAAGCGACATCGTCGAGCGTTTTGCAATCCTGCGTTGCCCAGCGGCTGACTACCCGAGCGCCGGGATAATGTTGCTTTGCAAAAGTCTCAAGTTCCCTATAGCTTCCGCCTTTTTTACCCGTTCTGTGCGAGCCGCCGCCGAGCAGTAAAAGGTCGCCGTAGTTTCTAAATGACATTCCCTTATCATTCTCATCAACATACATTCCACGTATTTTTGGCGCATTTTTTAGTGCTAAAACATAGGAGCGATGCTGATACTGTTTCATGAAATAAAGTCCGTGCTTATCTATAAACGGAAAATGCGTTGCAACGATAATTTTATCGGCGGTTATACTGCCGCAGTTTGTATGAGCAATTTTTCCTTCGATGCTATAAACCCTGGTGTGCTCATATATATTTAGTTCGCGGGCTATCGCATAAGCGAATTTAAGCGGATTAAACTGCGCCTGATGCGAGGTTTTTACCGCAGATGCAACCGAAATTGGAAGGTCAAGATCGCAGGTTATCTTTGCGGGCACACCGAGTTTGTTTAAGGCAACTGCCTCGGCTCTTATCTTTTTTCGGTCACCTACCGAATAGACAATGTTGTCGCGCTCCATAAAATCGCAATCAATATTTTTGCACAGTTTACTGTAGCAAGAGAGCGCCCGCCGATTAGCCTCAAGGTACATTTTTGCCCGTTCAAAGCCAAAATCATTTATAAGTTTATCGTAAATCAGTCCGTGCTGAAAGGTTATTTTTGCGGTTGTGTTATGAGTGACCCCACCGCAAATTTCTTCCGCTTCAACAAGCACGTAATTTATGCCCGCCTCGGAAAGTTTATAGGCGCAAAGTAATCCCGCCATTCCGCCACCGATTATCAGTACATCGGTTTTTATATCTCTTTTTAGTCCCTCAAACTTAGGCTTTGCCGCCGATTTTTCCCATATACTGCTCATTTTACCACCTCTAAATTAAGATGCACCAAAAAGGCGGTAAATAAACAAAAAAAGACACCCTGTCGGGTGTCTTTTTTGCGTTAAATTACATTACGATAAATGCGCAAGAGCCTGCTGCAAGGGTGAATTTGCCTGCTGCGGTCTTTTCTCCGATAAGTTCGGGAAGTTCATCATTTTCGCCAAGGGTTAAGGGCTTACCGTTTAGGGTCATAACTCTGCTTCTGAGTTTACCCTCGCCTGTAAGAACATAAACCTCACTATCCTTTGCAAGATCGAGGGTTGTTTCCTCGTTTGAGTTATTGATAATAAGGTAAACTACGCCGTCCTCACCGTCTTTTCTCGAGTGAGCATAAACATGTGCGCCCTCTCTTATCTCCTCACCTGTAGCATAAACAGTTTGGCCCATAAGTCTATTCCAAAGTAAGACTGCAAAGTAGTTGGGACGCGGCTCAAAACTGCCGTGCTGCAAGAATCCGTAAGCCGAGGATGCAAGGGTGTTATGGAAAACTATTCCATCGGTAACTGTGCAGAATTCACCAAGTTCATTTAATGTTCTGGGAACATCAAGGTAGGTGGGCGCCCAGGTGTTACCGCCGCAACCTGCATCTCCGGACTCGGTTACCCACATCTGACCGCCGGGAACATAGTGGTCTCTTCTCGCAACATACTGACGGGCACAGTTTGCCGCTACACCGAGATATTTATCGGTGAGGCAAGCCTCAACCGGCCAGTGACCGCCCATTGCGGCGCCGCGCTCGGAAACACCGTTATAGTAGTGATAACTGAAAACATCCATCTTAACCTTATTCTCGCCAAGGAGTTTTTCGGTTGTAACAAGTTCAAGTGCAGATGCTATTCCGCCGCCTGCCTGATCCATTCCGATGCCGAACATATCAATATCTCCGACAGTACAGGGGCCAACAAACAGGCACTCGGGATAGTTTTCACGAAGCCACGCGCCGAAAATATCATGGTCTCTGGCGTGGTCCTCAGCGGTATATCCCTGAGGAAGTCCCGACATTGCCATCATATTAGGCTCGTTTGTAAACTCGGCAGCATTAATGGGCACGCCGTACTCTTTACTAAACGAAAAGAGCATCTCTGCCTGATCCAAAGGATAAGGCTCATTTGCCGCGTGAATTCCGGGGCAATTTGCCATTGAAACGAGAAGTTTACCATCAATAGCCTTCACAAAATCAAGAACACCGATCCACTGTTCGCGAGTCAGCAGATTCTGGAAACCCTCAGGCACCTTTCCGTTACATTTACCTTCAAAGTCATAGTAGGTTTTATTTGCCCATGTTCCCGAAACGCGAACCCAAGCAGTTCCGAGTTCCTTTGCCATCTTGCGAAGGCGGGGATTATAAAGGTCTATGGGATCGTACCACTGCTGGAGATTACCCATATCTCGCCAATCGGAAATTACGGGGAACTCCTCTGTTCCGTCTACCTGAGCATCGGTGTAAGCGGTCCAAAAAGTTCCGCCTGTTACCTCGGTCATTTCAACATTATAGGAAACGAGTCTTTCATCAACTTTTCTAAGTTCCGTAAGTTTTGCGGGGTCAAGGGATACAAATTGTGCCATAATCTTCACTCCATCTTTTAAAATTTACCTTACGATAATAACATATATAGCTTAAAAAATCAATACGTGGCAAAACAAGGAAAAAACCGAGCATTTTGCTCGGTTTTATTGTGTTAAGCTATTTTACTTTACAGTTTTAAACCATTGGTTTAATGCGATTTATTGCCGTACTTCTTCTTTCTGACTGACACAAACACTCTTGTAGGAACGAGGGCTTTAAGGCGGGTTCTAAGGATAATTTTTCTATGTGATTTCTTATATTTTGCAGCGATTACGGGGATTTTATCCTCTTTAAACGCCTTCATATAAGCGTCCCACTTTTCGCCCTTTTCTGTCGGCGCGTGCAGACATCTGTTACCCTCTACTGCAATATTATAATCGATTTCCTGCATATAAAGTTTTTGCTCGAGAGCAGAAATCAAGGCGTTGGCCTTATCGGTATTGATAGCGCAAAGCGAAACTCCGTTATCTGCCTTTCTTGCGCACTTAAATTTCTTACATTCATAATATCACTTTTTTTCTTTACTTGGCAAGTGGGATGTGCCATATAAGATTTTTTGTAAAAACAGCGAAAAAAAGAGAAAAAAAGTGTTGACAAACCTTGCTGCCTATGTTATTATAATAAAGCTGTTTTGCGCTGGTGTAGCTCAGCTGGTAGAGCAGCTGATTTGTAATCAGCAGGTCGGGGGTTCGAATCCGTCCACCAGCTCCAAACAACCTTGTTTGGAAACTAAATATTCGGGAGTGTACCCAAGTGGCCAAAGGGGGCAGACTGTAAATCTGTTGTCTATGACTTCGGTGGTCCGAATCCACCCGCTCCCACCAAAACAAAAAACCGACCTGATGGTCGGTTTTTTGTTTTGGTCAGATCAGTGCGATGAGATGAGGACCACCGATGGTGGGCCGTCGTAGCCGCCCGAAATGCGCGATAGCATTTCGGGACGGTGAAGTCTCGAGTAAGGCAAACGATTTTGGGTACCGCTCGCAGCGGTCAAAATCGTGCCGACGCAGAGTATCCGCCCCGCGATCTATAAAAAACTGTCCCACCCAATCGGGTGGTTTTTTGTTTTGTTGTTGTTTGCGTGCGCAGGACACAACTTAGTTTGACAACTCGTCATTTTCTTTACTGTTTACTATTCCAAGAGCAAACCTTGTTGACTTATATTGACAAAATGTTATAATAAAAATACCAATATTAAAGGGGAAGTAGACTTGTGTTTAAACTGATATCATCTCTTGAAAAATGCTTTTTGGATGAGCCTTTTCCTACGAAAGCAGTTCTCAAAAATGCTTCGATGCTAAAAAACGAAGTGTTTCGTTTTGGAGCATGTTATACTATGGATCAAAGCACACAATATTGTAGCAAGCGTGTAGTGAAGTTAGATATTGAATCTCCCCTTGCAGAACATATCCGTGTGTGGCATGTGGATCACGTTCCCGTTAAAATGCCAACAGAAAACGATCGATATGATGCGGACTATCTTCGCCTAACACCTGGATTATACCCCGATTTGCTGACTCCTTTGCGCAAAGACAAACGCATGATGATGTGTGAAAATCTCGAGTCATTATATTTTGAGGTGGACACCAAAGGAGAAGTGACATCCGGCGAGTATGTTATTACAGTTATGTTAATTGATGAAAACACCGGTGACACAGTAGAAAAAGCAAGTCTAATTTTAAACATTATTGATGCCCAATTGCCTTCGCAGGAGATTGTGGCTACCCAATGGTTACATTGTGATTGTTTGCAAACATATTACGATACTGAAAGTTTTGATGAACGCCATTGGATGATAATTGAAAGTTTCATTAAAACAGCTGTGGAACACGGTATCAATATGATTCTGACTCCTATTTTTACTCCGCCGCTGGATACTTATGTGGGCGGTGAGCGCCCTACCACCCAGCTTGTAGATGTGTTTGTTGAAGCGGGAGAATATCGGTTTGGTTTTGATAAACTTTCCCGATGGGTAGATTTGTGCGACAAACTCGGAATAAAATATTTTGAATTTTCACATTTGTTTACCCAATGGGGTGCTGCTCACGCCCCTAAAATCATGGCTACAGTAGATGGAAACTACACCCACCTTTTTGGTTGGGAAACTGATGCCACCGGAGCAGAATATGTTAAATTCCTACGCACTCTTATTCCGCAACTGCTTGCCTTTATGAGTTCTAAAAACGGTGCCGACAAACGCTGTTGGTTCCACATTTCTGATGAGCCTTCACTTGAGCACTTGGAGCAGTATGTAGCTTCCCGTGCGGCAATAGCTGATTTGCTAAAAGGGTATCCTATAATAGATGCTTTGTCCAACTATGAATTCTATGAGCAGGGTATTGTTGATAATCCGATTTCGGCTACCAACCATATAGATACCTTTATTGAACACAATGTTTCAAATTTATGGTGCTACTATTGCATATCACAATGGAATAAAGTTTCTAACCGCTTTATAGCTATGCCGGGTGCCCGTACCCGTATAATCGGTACACAGTTTTACAAATACAATATTGCAGGCTTTTTACACTGGGGGTATAATTTTTACAACAATCAGGGTTCCTATGGAAGCATCAATCCGTATGTAATTACTGATGGCGAGCGTTTTTCTCCCGCAGGAGACACCTTTTCGGTATATCCGGGTATGGGTGGTGAAGCGTTGCCTTCATTGCGACTCAAATTCTTTCACGATGCCTTACAGGACCTTGCCGCATTTAAACTGTGTGAAAGCTTGTACGATAGAGAGTTCGTGCTCACTCTAATGGAAGAGGGTGGAATGCCCATAACCTTCTCGGAATATCCCCGTGAGAGTGACTATCTTCTGAAACTGCGTGAAAAAGTTAATGCCGCAATTGCGGGTAAAAAACAATAAGTATCATCATAATGCTCGTGGCAGACAAAGCAAACCCGACCCTGCAGGGTCGGTTTTTCGTTTTGGTATTAGATTTACTACATATTCTATTTCTTAGGGGCGCGCAGGGCGCGATATTCGGTAAGGCCACAATTATTATACCTTTTAAAGAACAGGTTCATACCATACTCATCGGCAAAAGAACAAAGTTCCGAAATTTCCTTAAACGAAAGCGTTGTGGTTACCACAAGTTCCTCGATTTTTGCAAGTTTACGGCGGTTAATTTCCTCTTTGAGCGTCTTGCCCGTTTCCTCTACAAAAATTCTATTTAAGTGTCTCTCGCTGATATTGAATTTGCGCGAAACGTCCGCCGGTCTTATACCGATACCGTTATAATCAGCAACAAATTTCTTAATCTGCATAATGCGCACTTGATTTTCGGTCATGGCATTAATTTTTGCCTCATCCTGCACGCGATAGGGCCTGGTTGCCTCTATAAACTCAAGGGTCAGACATTCAAGATAACTTGTTATAAGTCTACGGCGCAGAGCGGCATCGTGGTAATTTTTATGGACGATAATATCAAGAATATTGCGCATCTGCTTGGTTTCGTGATAAGGAATAAGCCTTGAAAACTCATCGGTCAGGTAGGCGTATTTAGGGTCCTTTATCTCAAATGAAAAAGCCATAATAAATCTCGAGCCGACTGTATCACCGTCGATAATCTGATGAAAGGTGTCGGGCGGAATAATGATAAAGTCCGACTCCTCTACATTTATCTGTCGGTTTTTCTCAAGCTGCATGACTATGCGGCCCTCGAGGGCATACTGTATTTCATAAAAGGTGTGCTTGGTGTACTGGGTGAACAAACTCTCGGTTTCACTGCCTATAACTCTTGCCCAATAAATACGGCATCTGAGAATTTCGTTCTCAACCAAAAGGTCATATTTTCCAATAGAATGGGACCTTCTCGCCGTCGTATTTACGTCAACGTTACTCATATTAAACACCACCTTTTTTCGTCTATTTTCTTCATTATATAACCCTTCTGAAAATAAATCAATAATTTTGTCTTAAAAAAACTGAAAAATGCCCTAATTATTGGGTAAATTATATGTTTATGTCTGATTTTTAGGTTGAATTGCCTTAAAAAGCGTATTATACTTTGAATTAGGACAGACACATTATGATTTCTTTTCTATATAGAAAAGAAGGAAGGAGGAAATATGGCTGCATGTTGGACCATGTTCAGCATTGTAATACTATTTGCAGCGCTTTTGATTCCGGGATATATTCTCGGTAAGACCAAGACCATACACCAAGAGGCGATGCTATCGTTTAGTAATATACTGATGTATGTTGCTATGCCGTTTCTGGTATTTTCAAAGTTGCTTGTCATTGACCTTAAAACAGTCGGCGTACTTGAAATACTGTTCCCGGCGCTTCTACCCTTAGTTGTTGAGCCACTCCTCTTCCTTATCAGTAAATTGGTATTTAAAAAAGATGTGGCTTCCGTATTTTGCGCGATATTCCCAAACTGTGGATTCTTAGGAATTCCCCTTGCCGCAGCAATGTGGCCGGACAGACCTGAAATCGTGCTGTACATATCAATTTACAACGTGGTAAGCACATTTATGCTTCTCACAATGGGAATATTTATTCTTTCGGGTGACAGAAAGGCAATAAGTATTAAGAAAACTCTTGTAAGCCCCATATTTTTCGCAATAGTTCTTGGTGTGCTCGCATCAATTTTCAATGTAGCGGATATTATTCCGAATCTCGAAACATATTCAGTAACCCTTGCTCAGCTTACTACCCCGCTTGCTATGATGTCACTCGGATATGAGTTGTCCAAGTTGAATATCTTTAAAATGTTTACCAAATTAAAGGTATATTTAAATGCCTTGATTAAACTGGTGATTTCACCACTAATAACCCTTTCTTTGCTTTTATTGCTTAAGTTTATTATCAAATTAGACATTGACAGCAGTATAGCATTTGCAGGACTTGTTGCAACGGCGGTGGGATCGGTTGCAAGTGCGCCTTCCCTTTCGCAAAAGTACGGCGCCGACTCTGAGAGTACGGCAATGCTCACTCTGGGTAATACCCTGCTTTGCGTAATAACCATTCCGCTTATGTACATGCTCTACTGCAACATTTTTTAAGTTCCTTATTTAATTAATTTTTTATATGCCGAAAGGCAGAATGGAGGATTTTTATGATTAAACTTGGATGCGGAACAGTTCTTTTCAGAATGTTCGACCTCGAGAGAGGCTTAGAGGCTATCAGAAACGTAGGCTACGAATATTTTGAAACACAGGCTGTCGGACCTTGGTGTCCCCACGTTAACGTGGAGAAGGACGATCCCGAAAACCTTGTCAGACTGAAGGAAAAATTCGGATTCAAAGGAATCACAGGTCTCTGGCAGGCTAACGGAAACATCATTTGCAACCCCAACAGCGTTGCTTCGGGTATAAGAAGCATCGAGTGGGCAGCTGCAGCAGGCATTCCTGTAGTACATACAGGTGACGGACATAAACCCGCAGATATGTCTGAAGAAGATGCTTACAAGATTCTTGAAGAGAGACTCGGACTCATCCTTGAGGCTGCTAAGAAGAACAATGTAACACTTGCTATTGAGCCCCACGGAACATTCTCACTCACCAAAGAAGGTCTCCAGAAGATCTTAAAGATGGGCGACCCCTCCTGCCTCGGTATTAACTATGACGGTTGTAACATTTTCCGCGCAGGTTACGTTGAGAGCGGAAACGGCCAGTCAGGTTGGCAGGGCAATACTAAGGGCGGTAACGAGGTTGAAATCCTTTCAAGCGTTCTTGACAGAGTTGTTCACTGCCATGCAAAAGATATTAACCCCGAAAGAGTATGCGTTCCCGTTGGTGACGGTATCATAAACGTTAAAGGCTGCGTAGAGCTTCTTAAGAAGTCGGGATACAACGGCGTTGTTTCGGTTGAGACCGAAGGCGGCGAGGATTTCGATCAGGTTGTTGCTCTTGCTAAGAAGAGTTATGATTACTTAACCGGAATTATTAACGCATAAATTTAGGAGGAAACAAAAATGAAAAAGTATAATGTAGGTGTTATCGGTGCAGGTGCTATCAGCTTGCACTACCTCAAATTCGCAAAAGAGTGCTATTCCGACTACTTCTATGTATCGGCAGTAGCTGACCTTGATGTTGAGAAGGCTAAGGAAAAGGCTGAGGAATTCGGCGTTGAGAAATATGGTCTTCCCGAAATCGTTTATAATGACAAGGATATTGATCTTGTAATAAACCTCACCGTTCCCAATGCTCACGAGGAAGTTAACATCAAAGCTCTTGAGTCCGGTAAACACGTTTATTCCGAGAAACCCCTTGCAACAAGCCGTGAGGGTATCTTAAGAATTATGGAAGTTGCTAAGAAGTGCGGCAAGAGAGTTGGTTGTGCTCCTGACACCTTCCTCAGCGCACCTATGCAGACCGCTAAGAAGGCTCTCGAAGAGGACTGGATCGGCGCACCTATCGGTGTTACCGCTCTCTGCCCCATGAGAGGAAACGAGTTCTGGAGACCCGACTGTGACTTCTACTACAAGAAGGGCGCAGGTCCTATGCTCGATATGGCTCAGTACTATCTTAATGTAATGGTTAGCCTCTTTGGACCTGTTGAGAGCGTTTACAGCATCCAGAAGAAGACCTTTGAGCAGAGAACTATTAAGGTTGCTCCCCGCCGCGGCGATAAGATTGACGTTGAGATTCCTACTCACGTTTGCGCATCGCTCAAATTTAAGAACGGCGTTATCGGTACATTTACAAACTCATTTGACATCTGGGCTTCTACTACTCCCAAGATTGAAGTTTACGGCGAAAAGGGTACAATGGTTATTCCTAACCCCAACCTCTTTGTTGGACCCGTTCTCGTTAAGCGTTATCGCGACGAGGAGTGGCGTGAAGTTCCTCAGTTTGTTGAGTATGGTAAATACGGCAGAGGCGTAGGCGTTATGGATATGATTAAGTCCATCGAAGCAGGCAAGCCCCATAAGGCAAGTGCTGAGCTCGCTTACCACGTTACTGACGTTATTCTTACCATGGACGAGGCTGCTGAAGCTAAGTGTGAGAAAACTGTTGCTTCTACTGTTGAGAAGCCTGAAGGCGCTTACATGTCTCAGGATTCGATACTTTGGGCATAAATTTACCCCAACACCACGACAAAAAACCACCCGCAAGGGTGGTTTTTTGTTGCTTTTTTTGCGCAGTGGAGATATAATAAGTATGGTTTATGGAAAGGAGTGTTTAAAATATGTTTCATATTCTAAATAAAACCGAACGTATTTTAAATTCAAATAACTGCGACGCTATCGTTTCAGTAAAAAACAGTCACCGCCACAAAACCCCTTTCAATAAAAGTTTTAAGACTAAGGCGTTTATCAAAGAAGACATTCGTGCTAATATCTTCCTACAAAGTATTGATGGCAACGATATGATGTACGAGACTCCGCATGAGTGCTATCTCAAATTTTCCTCTCCCATATTATTTCCCTATACTCTATGGGTAGGGCGCAAAATAGAACTTTATGAGGATAATTTTCTCATAGGTGTAATGGAAATTGTAAAAATAAAAAAATGTAAACTCAATCGAAATATAAAATTCAATGATCAAACCGACATTCTTGAAAACAGCAAAGTGCTTAACAAGGCGCTTAAGCGCCAACTTGAATGGGGCAGAAAATATAGCGACCCGCTTGACAACAAACTAATGCGCTCTGTATCTAAGCTATCGGGAAATGAT
>JAZQLL010000196.1:0-4710 GCA_045542675.1 Oscillospiraceae bacterium | reverse complement strand
CCGCCGCAATTTCGCGATTTAATTTGTCAAGTTCTTTTTCTTTTGATTTAAGTTCCTCTGTAACAGAAGAAATCTTTGAGAGAAGTTCGCTTGAATTGTTAACCTTTAAGGTTTTTGAAGCGGTGTTTATAATATAGAGATTTGCATTGAGGTAGTCTAATAGGTTACTTCCGGTAACAGCCTCAATTCTGCGTATACCAGATGCAACAGAAGCCTCACTTAAAATCTTAAATAATCCGATTTCCGAAGTATTGGTAACGTGTGTTCCACCGCAAAGTTCGGTTGAAAATTCGCCTGCAGAAACAACGCGAACGGTATCCGAATATTTCTCCGAGAAGAGAGCCATTGCTCCGATTTTCTTAGCCTCATCAAGCGCCATTTCGCGAACGAGAACACCAGCAGAAGAGAGAATAGCCTCGTTTACTTCTTTTTCGATTTTTATAAGTTCCTCGCTTGAAACAGGGGAGAAATGTGTGAAGTCAAATCTAAGACGCTTGTCATCAACTAACTGGCCTGCCTGGTGAACGTGATCGCCAAGTACATTTCGAAGTGCCGACTGGAGAAGGTGAGCACAGGTGTGATTTCTCATAATAGCAGCTCTGCGCTTTTTATCAACACTTGCAGTAACCTGCGAGTTTGCCGATAAAATTCCGCTCTCAACAGTTCCTACACAGAAGAACTTGCCGCTCTTATCCTTTTTGCAGTCGTAAATGGAAACAACAGTTTCGCCGCAGGTAAGTTCTCCGTGGTCAGAAACCTGTCCACCGCTTTCTGCATAGAAGGGAACGGGGTCAATAAGAAGTGTAACATCTGCGCCCTCAGCGGCAGAATCAACACATTTTCCGTCATTGATTATTGCCTTTACTGTAGACTGACAAGAAAGATTTTCGTAACCGCAGAAATCTGTTGTAATCTCCGAAATTCCCTCAATTTCATTATCAACCCAGCCGAGAACATCAAGGTTTTCTCTTGCGGCTCTTGCTTTTTCTCTTTGCTCCTGCATAAGAGACTTGAAGGTGTCCTCATCTATTTCAAGACCTGTTTCGGAAACGATTTCACGAGTAAGGTCGATGGGGAATCCGTAGGTGTCATAAAGCTTGAATGCGGCATCACCGGGGAAAGTCTTGCTCTTTGCGGCAACCTGAGCGGCAATAAGCTCATTTACAAGTTCCATACCCTTATCGATTGTCTTAGCAAAACTCTCTTCCTCAATGGTAATGATTTTCTTAATATAATCAGCCTTTTCAACGAGTTCGGGATATGCCGACTTGTTCTCGCCGATAACAGTATCGCATACAAGACTTAAGAATGAGCCCTCAATTCCGAGGAGTTTTCCGTGACAAGCGGCGCGGCGAAGTAACCTTCTTAAGACATATCCGCGACCCTCGTTTGAGGGAATAACGCCGTCCGAAATCATAAATGTGGTGCTTCTTATATGGTCTGTTACAATTCTGAGTGAAATATCGGTTTTTTCGTCCTTTTTGTACTCAACATTTGCAAGTGAACAAATGTGTTTCATAATGTTCTGAACGGTGTCAACCTCAAAGAGATTGCCAACACCTTGCATAATGCAAGCAAGTCTTTCAAGACCCATACCTGTATCGATATTGGGGTGTTCCATCGGGGTGTATGTGCCGTTTCCGTCCGAATTGTACTGCGAGAAAACTAGGTTCCAGAACTCTACATATCTGTCACAATCGCATCCAACTGCGCAGGTGGGACTGCCGCAACCATTTTCTGCGCCGCGGTCAAAATAGATTTCGGAACAAGGTCCGCAGGGGCCCGAGCCGATTTCCCAGAAGTTGTCCTCACGTCCAAGTTTTACAATTCTGTCGCGGGGTACGCCGACTTCATTTACCCAAATGTCGATAGCCTCGTCATCGGTTTCAAAAACAGAAACCCAAAGTTTATCAACGGGGATTTCGAGTTCTTTGGTTATAAATTCCCAAGCCCATTTTGTAGCCTCATGCTTGAAATAATCTCCGAAAGAGAAGTTACCGAGCATTTCAAAATAAGTTCCGTGACGCGATGTTTTACCAACCCTGTCAATATCAGGAGTTCTGATACATTTCTGGCAGGTTGTAACACGCTTCGAAGGGGGAGTTGCCTGACCTAAAAAGTATTTTTTAAGGGGCGCCATTCCCGAGTTTATGAGAAGAAGACTGTTGTCATCAATAGGAACAAGCGGAAAACTTGAAAGACGCTTGTGAGCCTTTTCCTCAAAAAATGTGAGAAATTTTTCTCTTAGTTCGTTAAGTCCCATCCATTGCATAATTTTATACCTCTTTTTTAAAAAATAAAAAACCTGCCGTCCCATAGGGACGACAGGATAAAGTCCTACCGCGGTACCACCCAAATTGCACAAAAAAATGTGCCGCTTGAAACCTTTAACGCGGGCGGCGGCTCGGCTCATCGCCGGGCAACTCAGGGGTGGCTGAAATCGGTTGCACCTGCGAAATTTTCACCCGAACTTAACGTCGATTTCGCTCTCTCTTAGGGCAGTGGACGATTTCTCTTCCCGTCACAGTTTTTACACAAATTATATTATATATATATTTTAATATTTGTCAATAGTTAATCACAAAAACCTTGTTCGTATAAATTGTCACATATTTTTTTGAAAATCGGTGCGCATGCCGCCGCTCCCGATTTACCCCCTTCGCTGAGTACGACAATGGCATATTTGGGAGTGTCGGCAGGGTAGAAGCCCGAAAACCATGCCTGTACAATTTTTTCACCATCAATTTCCCAACCTGTTTCGGCGGATGCGGTTTTTCCGCCTGCCAGAAGGGAACTGGGTTTTGCCGCTCGTCCCGTTCCACTCGAAACCGTTGTTATCATATACTGTTTAATTTTGTTTGCCACATCAAGACTTATAACTCTGGTAGGAGTGTTTTCCCGTTTTTCTAATTTAATATTTTTATCTTCATCAACCTCACCTAACACAAGACTTGGATTTATATCATATCCGCCGTTGGCGATAATGCTGATTATTTTTGCAATATGAACGGGGGTTGCCATAAGTGACCCTTGTCCGAAACTTATATTTGCAAGATCGCCAGCAGATGAAATTTCGCTTAATTTCGGCAGATTTCCTGCCGGTGCAGTTATATTGTTGCAAAGGTTTATTTCTTCGCCAAGTCCAAATGCGGAAGATAGGGAAATAAGCCGCTCTTTTCCGACAGATTGTCCGAGTTTTATGAAATATGGGTTGCAGGAATTTGCGAAAGCAGTTTCTATATTAAGTCCACCATGACCTTCTAACTTGTGACAGTTGAAAACGGTACCGCCTAATTCGATCTTACCCTCACAATTATAGTATGAATTGGGAGAATAGCCCATACTAAGTGCCGCCGCTGCAACGATTATCTTGTAGGTAGAACCAATATTATAACTGCATAAATTCCTGTTTAAAAGCGCGCTATCGCCCAAATCAATACTTGTGGCAATGTTATCTCGGTCATATTGTGGAACGCTCACTGCCGCTAATATATCGCCGTTTTTGACATCCATAACAAGAATACTGCCTTTGCCCCGGATACTGTCAGAGGCGTCTTCAGCAATTTTTTGAATTCCTGCATCAATAGTGAGTGCCACACCTTTATTCGAATTGTACCCCTTACGGCTTACTGTGGACTGTGCTCCCAAAAGGGCGTTACCTGCGGCATCCGTGGGAAAAGATATAGAAAGTGTTGCCGAAGAAGATGAAAGTAGGTCATTGTAGGCCTTTTCTATGCCGATTATTCCGCTTGAAAAGGTGTTGTCACAGTATCCAATTAAATGTGTGGCAAGATTCTGCTCGGGATAGCGTTTTGAAACGAGAAAAACTTCTACTCCTGCACATTCCTCAATGTATGTTTGTGTCTCGAAAACGAATGGAGTTCCTTTAGAAAGTCGTTCTTCGATTTTTAAGAATTCATCGCTTGGCAGAGCGGATTTTAGATGTATCTTGCTCTGTGCAGACGGCAAAACCGCAACCTTGTAAACACTGTCACCCGAGGTGAGCGGTGCAAGGTTGCGGTCATAAATTTTTCCTCGACTTTTGTCGATTACTAGTCTGTAACTGTTGGTAGCGTGCGAAGCGTAAGCATTTGCCTTATCTTGCATCAGGTCATAAAGTCTTAGGACAAGTACTCCGAAAAGCAGTATGATAGAAGAGAAAAGGGCAATTGTTCTGCGAATTGACATAAAAAAACACCTCGGTGCTATTTTGCCCACAATTATCACATGTTATTTAATTTCCCAGTCTATCGGTTCAATATTATTTTTAATTAAAAATTCGTTTGTCTTTGAAAAATGTTTGCATCCGAAAAAGCCGTTGTATGCCGAGAGGGGACTCGGGTGAGCGGCGGTAAGTTTTAAGTGAATCGGATTGGTTATTATAGAGGCTTTGGTCTTTGCATTAGCGCCCCACAAAATAAAGACCACAGGCTCCTTCTTTTTGTTAAGTGCGGATATAACCGCATCCGTAAACTGTTCCCATCCCAATCCCTTGTGGCTGTTTGGCTGAGCCTCGCGAACGGTCAAAACATTGTTTAAGAGCAATACTCCGTTTTTTGCCCAACTTGTGAGTTCGCCGTTGTTTTTGTGGGGGATATTTAAACCTAAATCACTGTTAAGTTCTTTGAAAATATTTACCAGTGAAGGTGGCTGCATAACCCCTTTTTTAACCGAAAAGCAAAGACCGTGCGCTTGTCCCTCACCGTGATA
>JAZQLL010000195.1:0-3309 GCA_045542675.1 Oscillospiraceae bacterium | reverse complement strand
GATGAGGGCGAGGAATTTTATAAGATTTCCGAAAATGGAGCAGCTTTAGTGGTGGACCTTGAGTCATCGCTATCCCCCGCTCTTCGCAGTTATGCCATAAGAACCGCTATGCAGGTTTTAACCTTTAAGCAGAATGAAAAGGAAAATACAGTAACAGTAACCCGCGCCAAAGAGGGCGGATACCTTTTATCTGTTGTGATTCCGGGTACACCCGAGCCGCTTTGCTCATTTACACTATATTTCCCCGAAAGGCTCCAGGCAGAGAGAGCAAGGGATGGATTTTTAGAGAATCCTACCCTCGCCTACACTTCTCTTCTCTGCGCGCTGACGGGCGACCGCACCACGCTTCTTACCGCACTTTCCGACAAGGTAGGCGGTTTCTAAAAACAGAAAAGCCATCTGCTCTGCAGGTGGCTTTTTTATTAGAACAACAAAGTAGACGGCACACGCCGTCGGGTCTTTTCATCTATATAAATTTTACATTTCAGTTTACCTACTCAGTGAACTATTTTAAATTTATACTTTCTAACTGCTTGTAGTTTTAGGTTAACTAAAATTCGTTATAAGGTTTCTGACTAAAAGGTTTTAAGCAAAATTAACTAAACCTTTGGACTCACCTCTTTCATTTTTTTGAAGAAAAGCTGATTAGTACATGGGACTATCTCCTATCCTTTAGATTTTCATACTGCTCCTTAAGAGAGTTCTTAAAATTTTCATTGGACTCTCCTCCTTTTCTTCTAAGAGTTTCTCAACTCTCTTTCTGTGACTATATAATACCATACTTTATTGTCTTTGTCAACAGTTTTTTTCAACTTTTTGAAAAAATTTTATGCAATATGCTAACAAAAATCGACAAATGGCTAAAAATTGGCTCTGCAATGCGGATTTTAAGAGGTGAAAAACGGCTTTTATTTTATTCAAAACAACTAAATTCAGGTGTATTTTGATTTTTTTCTTACATTTTCACTAAATTTCAAGGAAATATTTGTTATTGACTTGTGGATGCTCTTATTGTAAAATAAACTTGTAACAAAAGCATACGAAAGGACGATATATTATGACAGAAGAAATGAATGCCGGTTTCGGTCCCGAGATTATCACTTTGGTTGATGAGGAAGGACTCGAACACGAATTTGAACTTTTAGATGAACTCGATAGTGAGGACGGCGAGCACTACATTGCCATTTTCCCCACCGCTAACAACTCTCAGGAATATGTTGACAGCGACGGAGAACTTATCATTATGAAGGTTGACCGCGACGACCCCGAGGAGAGCTTTATGCACATCGAGGATGAGGATGAATTTAACCGCGTAGCCGCTTATTTTGTTGAGCGTCTTTCGGACGAATTTGATTTCCTTTATCCCGACGAGGAATAGTTTTTTTACTTTCTGCCTTGTTTGATACATTACTTCTATTATAATCCAACACTTTTATTTTAAGGAAAGCTTCTTTGGCAGCGGATTGCAGACCTCCCGCATTTGCGGACGAAGGGAGCGTGAACCTGTCTCGTGGCTATACCGCCCATTCTGACGAATCGGGTTTTATATCGTTGTAAGACGGCAAGGCGGGCTCAAAAATCAGAGCGCACATAGTTTTTACTATGTGCGCTTTTCTTTGTTTCTGAATGAATTTATAAGTTCTCTCGCTCCAAGTATCATTAAGAATATCGCGAGAATTTTTCTCAAGATATCCTGCGAAACGAATGCCGAACCCCAGGCGCCGAGTGCGGCGGTGGGAAGGGCGCCGAGTATCATCAAGGCCGCCGTTTTTTTACGTATAAGTCCGTTTTTTATGTGGGTCAGAACGGAAGTCAGGCCTATCGGCAAAAAGAATATAAGGTTAATTCCCTGGGCAGCAAGTTGAGTAGCGCTCGTAAACGCCGAAAGGTACAAAAGTAGAACTCCGCCGCCGCCAAGCCCCATGGACCCGACAAGAGCGGCGAAAAATCCGATTAATGACATCCAAAAATACTTCATTTTAAAAACATCCTAACTGCCGCAAAAACTACTACGGCGCCAAAAATTCTTTTAAGCCACACGCCCGAAATTTTCCTTAGTACAAACGCGCCTACAATAGCGCCCGCTATTCCGAGCGGAATAAAGCCGAGGGCATCTTTTATCAGTGCATCTCCTCGGACTATATAAAAGGCGGCACTTACCGCCGTTATAGGCAGGATAACAGCGACACTTGTGGCGTGCGCTTCGTGCTCCGAGAGCCCCGCTTTTTTTAAACACGGCACCACAACAGTTCCGCCGCCTGCACCGAAAAAGCCATTTAAAAGACCGCACAGTGCGCCTGCCAAAACACAAAAAACCTTATTTGACATCTTCTTCATTATTATCACTTCCATTTTAACGAATAACTTTATGCTTGCTCTCATACAATTAACTAGTGCTTTTAGGAGTTGATGATATGAGAGAAATTGTGCAGGACAGGGCTGTTACCTTAGGTGAATACATAATTAAAACCGGGGCTACTGTTCGCGCGGCGGCAAGGGTTTTTAAGATAAGCAAATCAACGGTGCATAAGGACATTTCCTTTAGGTTGCGCCGCATTGACCCTGCGCTCTACCGCCAAGTAAAACAGGTTATGGAGAAAAACAAATCCGAGCGACACATTCGCGGCGGAAATGCGACGAAAATTAAATACGAACTTTTCAGAGAACTTAAAAAGAAAGACCCCTGACACTTACGTGTTAGGGGTCTTTTTTGCCCCTATTCCGCCCGAAAACTTCGGCTGAGGGCAGTTTTTCTTATTATTTGCTTCCGATAGGTTTTGTTATAACGCTTTCGGGGTCTATATATTTTCCATCTTGTTTGATTGCAAAATGCAGGTGGCCCTCTTCGGCACTTTCAATTTTGGCAGTATCTGAAACAGTGCCGATAACCTGACCGGACTCAACCCCCTGCCCTTTCTCAACAAAAACCTTTTCGGAGAGCGACGAGTAAATGCTGGTCATACCGTTGGGGTGCTCGATCTCAACTGTGGTACCCCACATAGCGTCGTTATATATTTTACTCACTTTACCCTCGGCAGATGCCTTTACACTTGTACCTTTTTTAGCCTCAAGGTCAATTCCCGTGTGAAGCCGCCAGTCGCCCATAGTTTTGCTCTTTACAGGCTTATTGCCGCTATACTTATTTAACACCTGTGAGTTTACAGGTAAGATGAACAGCAGCTTTTGAGAGATCTGCGATTCGCTTAGCCCTGATGATGTATTTTGCGAGCCGAGCGGCTTTGATGACGATGACTGTTCCTGCGATGACGAGGGTTGCGGTGTAGACGAGATTTGCGTATCTGTCTTCAG
>JAZQLL010000194.1:0-9552 GCA_045542675.1 Oscillospiraceae bacterium | reverse complement strand
GGCGGATTCTTGTCGGCTCGCTCACCGTATAATTTAAGCCGTGGCGATGTAACCTATGGCGACCTTCAGATGATTTTCCCCTTTGATAACCCGCTTGTGCTCTGCTCAGTAAAGGGTAGGGACCTTAAATCAAAATTCTTTGATACAAATAACAGTAACTACTTTATTTATTACGGAAGTTACGGCGAACAGGTAAGAAGAAACATCGACTATAATAAAACCTATTATATAATTGTCGATTCCTATACCTCAACCTACGCGCCCAATAGGTTGACCGAAATTGAGCGCTACGATACTACTACCTTTGCCCGCGACCTTCTTGCCGAATATATCAAACAAGGCAAAATGAAATAAAAGCAAAAAACCACCCGAGAGGGTGGTTTTTAGTTTATATGAAGAAGAATTTTGCGGCAAGGGTCATAACAACAAGGAAAATAAGGTTTATAAGGGTGAACATCCAAAAGTATTTTTTGCTATGTCCCGGGTAAAGAATTCGAAATTCGCTGAATGTTATAAGACTTGCAAGGGAAGCTATAAGCGTTCCCGTGCCGCCGATGTTTACGCCCATTAAAAGCGATTTGTAATCGGTGGTGAATCTTGAGAGCAGTATCGCCGAGGGCACGTTACTTATCGCCTGGCAGGATAGGGTTGATACAAGCAGAGTATCCTTCTGTAAAAGATAGGAAATAAACTCGTTTACAACCTCAATTCTCGAAAGATTTCCCGCAAAAATAAAGAAAAAGAAGAATGTTCCAAGTAGCCCGTAGTCTACCATTAAAAGTGCCTGCCTATCAGCAAAAAGCAAAATTATCGGGATTGCAATAAGCCCGATGGCATAAGGGATCACGCGGAAAACAATGAGAATGGAAACTATAAACATTATCATATAAAGAACCGTGCGCTTTATATTGAGCCTTTCGCCGAAATCCTCGCTTATGTTAAGTTTTTTGGGTTTAACAAAAAGGCAGGCGAGGGCGAGCATAGCTATAGCAAGCAGAAAAGGGGGCAACATTATTAGACAAAATTCGCCGGTAGGGATATTAAAATACGAATAAAGATAGAGGTTTTGCGGATTTCCGAAAGGCGTCAGCATACCGCCTAAATTTGCTGAAATGTTCTGCAGAATAAAGAGATATGCCATATATTTTTCTTGACCCGTTACAGATAGAGCAAAGAATCCGAGCGGCAGAAATGTAATGAGCGCCATATCGTTTGCGATTATCATAGAGCCAATAAAGGTTATGATAATTAGCAGTAGAAATAAACCTCGTAAGTTCCCCGAAATTTTAACAAGTTTTCGCGATAAAATGGTGAAAAACTTGATGTTTCGAAGCGCACAAACAACCGCAAGGGTTAAAAATAGGCAAACCAGCGTTTTTACATCAAAATATGTAAGATACTCAAGGTCAGGCGGCACAAAAAAGCAGGTAATAATCGCCGCCAGAGCCGCAATAAAGAAAACAATGTTCTTTTTTATAAATCGTATGACTTTCATTTTTTTGTCCTTTGTTTTGCAATTTTGACGAAGTGGATAATATAAAAAACTACGGCAAGAAAACTAAAAATAACACCAATAAAGCCGAGCAATTTAGAAATGCTCCAAATAATGTTAATGAGATTTATTATGCAACTAATAAGTAAAGAGATACCTGCGATTAGGCGAACTGTGTCGACTTTTTTCGCGGTTTTACTTGTTGTGTTTTCCTTGAATCGTAAATGGTATTGTATTTAAAATCGTCGTTCTCGGTATATTTTTCGCAACTATCCGCCGTATAATTGTAAATATACCGCCATTTTTTCTGTTTTATAAATAGGCACAATTACACTTCTTTTTACTACAAAACAAATTCCTATTTTTTAAATGTGGATATGAGTGCTAAGATAAAACGAATGGCTTGAATTCCAAAAACTACATAAAATAATATTGCCCAAAAGTCCTGTTCTCCTTGTATCGCACCTATGAAACCCCATACCCAAAGTATTTGTTCAATGGGAAATGGAAAAATCAAAAGCAATGTAAATGCTATAATAAAGAACCAAAAGGAATTAATTCCAATCATTACGATGGGTAGAACAGAAATCACCACTGTGATTATGTAGTATAAAATAAAGCCGAATGTTCCAAAGGCTGAAACGAGCTTTTCCTTAAAGTTCATATTTATTTTCTTCGGAGGCTCTTTTTCTAAATATTCGAAACTGTCACAAATCTCGTTATCATTTACCCAAAATGGATGCATTGAGCATCGTGCTTGGCCATTTTCATTTCGACGATTGCTATTATAGAAATTGCAATTCACACATTTTTTGTTGCTGTCTGCGCGCATGGAAACTTCTGAAGATTCGTTTTTGCTTTTTGTGGATTTTTTATGTTCGCTTCTGTATTTTTTTCGTATCGCTTCGTTCTTTGCCAATTCGCGTTCCCGGAACTCCCTTAGTATGTCCTCGTCACGTTTTTTTTGCTCTCTTATTAGTATTGATTGTAAGATGTCCGATCTTTCGAGTTCTTTGATCTGCTTAAACAGAGATTCCTGCATATCCTCATTTTTTTTAAGTTTAGCTATTAAATATTCATATTTGACCGATTTGGAAGGAACATTGTTTATTTCTTGTGAGAGTTCTTGTATTTCCATTTGGCAGGAGCTCAAGTCAATGTGTAATTGTGTATGAAGTTCGATATATTGTTTTTCAACATCTGTTAAGGCTGATGGGGGGATTTTGGCGAATACGCTTTGGGGACCATCATAATAATCTCTTTCGCTCATATACGTTTTACCCCCTTGGCATTTCGCACATAAAATCTACTTGCATTTTCATAAGCAAATCCGCTGCGCGTTCGGAAAATGCCTCTGCATCGACTTTTAAAATTGGTTTTTCGTTGCAATTATTTCTTTCGACATTTTCGCAGTAATGTTGGAAAACTTTTTTGAAATTCCCTGTCATATTTTCATAGAATTCATAATAATAAGTTAAATACCATTTTTCCATTTTATGCATAATATCCAAGAATAAATATGCAGTTTCTATGTCGGATTCATAGTGGTTTACGTATAGTTCGTACATGTATCCATAAAAAAGGTTATGAATAGTTTGCGATTTCGTAACTAAATGATAGAACTGCATTTTTGCTATTAAAATGGTCTCAGCCCTAATTGCCATATTTTCGCTTTCGAACATTTCTGAGTGTAAAAGGTTGTCAGCGAAGGTAACGCAATAATATGCCATACATTTTGTTATTAGAATATCTCTTTGTTCTAAACTGCTAAAAATTCGATTCCATTGAGAGTTTTCCTTGTTTTCTACCCACTTGTCACGGGTAGGATGTTTTAACAAGTTCATAATTCTTTTCCCCTTTATGTTTTACTAGTGAAGTTGACCACTTTATCAAAAAATTGGATTTCGTTTAATTGCTTACCTGAAATACAAATGGCTCATAAAAAACTCTGGGTGCAGTCCGCGTATTTGCAAAAAAAATGACGAGGGCTTTACACAAGCTGCCACTGCAGGTAATTCAACCAGCCGCGACACGAACGCCCATAGCGCACTTATTTCTCAGTCCTCTAGCAATAGGATATATGAATCTAAGCAAAATGTCAATATAGAGCGCAAATTTAAGGCTTCTGAAGAGGGAAAAACGATAAACAACTCAACGGGTGAGTTTGTTGACATTGAAGAAATCGCATCTATTAAAGATGGGAAAATAACTCTCAAGGTTAAAAATGTGGATGGCACCGTTGAAAGTGTCGATGCTGACAATATCAGTTTCTCCTCTCAAGATGAGGGCGTTCTCTACTTAACTATGCTTGATATGGGTGTGGATGCTGCAACTGCCAATACTATTATAGGTGATTATAAACAGGGGGGCATGGACTGACTGCTACTCGTTATGCGCTCGGTATTAAAGAGGCATATCGCTACGGCTTATATAGTATTTCTGTTAGGGAAATGACTGGTAGCGGGTTTTCTGCCGAACTTAGTGAGAGCAGTAAGCTGCTTGCTTATAATCTCGGCAAGGCAAGAGCTAAATTAGATGTATTAAAAGCGCAACCTGAGATTGACAAAAAACGCAAAGTGACGGATAATAAGACTACTGAAAACGATAACAACGGAGGTAGAGAAAATGGCAGTGAAAACACCGAAGTATTGGCAGGACGAGAAAGTGTTCGGGAAACTGATAGAGGTCAAGACAGTCAATGGAAACAAAGTGAAAATTCCAGAAAAATTCAAGAATGGGTGGGAGACCGCAGTAATGGCCGAGGAACACGCCAGGAAATTCGGGCGGGATCTGAAGGCTGGATTAGAAGAAATGGAAAAGACGGATCCAATCTTCTACGATCTGGAAAGAGTTTTTTACGAGATCTATCAAGAAAAAGATTAAGGGACACTGATTCGGCAGGGAGAAAGCTCTCTAAAGACTTACAGGAAAAGTTTAAGGATACCGTTTTAAAAGACGAGGACGGAAGTATCCTTTCACTTTACCATTGGACAAATGCAGAGTTTGACCGTTTTGAGCTTGGTGACATAGGATTTCATTTTGGAACATCTGATGCGGCACACGCAAGACAGGCGACGGTAGAGAGAAGAGAAGGCAAGGGAAAGCGCATCTACAAAGAAGTCTATCTTAATATCAAAAATCCGATTTTTATAGACTTTGATCCTATGAAGTGGACCGCAATGCCTACTGCATACAAACTAAATCAGCAGGGCGTAATTTCGAATCAAGAGTTAAACGATCTTGGAAGATTAGATGGATTTGAACTTGGAGGATATAACAGCGAAGCTGCTACCGCATTACGCGAACTTCTTTCCGAAAAGGGATATGACGGTATCCTTTACGAGAACGGATTTGAGGGTGGAATATCAGCAATAGCATTTGATACTAACCAAATTTACACCGTCGCAGAAAATGGTGTGGATATAGAAAATTCTGTGGAGCATAAGGAAAAAAACGGAGGTAATATAAATGACAGTAGAGACACCGAAATATTGGCAGGACGAATCAGTGTTCGGGAAGCTGATAGAGGTCGAGACAGTCAATGGAAACAAAGTGAAAATTCCCGAAAAATTCAAGAATGGGTGGGAGACCGCGATAATGGCCGAGGAACACGCCAGGAAATTCGGGCGGGATCTGAAGGTTGGATTAGAGGAAATGGAGAAAGTCAATCCAATATCCTACGATCTAGAAAGAGTTTTCTACGAGATCTATCAAGAAAAAGATTAAAGGACACTGATTCCGCAGGGAGAAAACTTTCTAAAGATTTACAGGAAAAGTTTAAGGATACCGTTTTAAAGGATAGGGACGGAACAATACTTTCTCTTTATCATTGGACAAATGCAGAGTTTGACCGTTTTGAGCTTGGCGATATAGGTTTTCATTTTGGAACGCTCGATGCTGCACATGAACGCTATAAATATATTGAAAAGACAAAGGGTACAACGAACAGTATATACAAGGAAGTCTATCTAGATATTAGAAATCCTGTTTTTATCGACTTTGATCCAATAACATGGTCAACAATGCCTGTTGCCTATAAATTGAATCAACAGGGTGTGATTTCCGATCAAGAGCTGAACGACCTTTCAAAATTAGATGGATTTGAACTTGGAGGATATAACAGCGAAGCTGCTACCGCATTACGCGAGTTACTTTCTGAAAAGGGATATGATGGTATCCTTTATGAGAACGGATTCGAGGGCGGAATATCAGCGATAGCCTTTAATGCTGACCAGATATATACGGTCGCAGAAAATGGGATTGATATCGAGAACTCTTTAGATATTGAGAGGGAAACGGGAAAGGTTTTATTTGATGGGGATAAGCTCTCTTTGAACAAGATTAAAAGAGAATCGCTTAAGGGACTTGAAATTCTTGCGCAGGTTCTTAAAAAAGACTTTCATATTTATGAGTCTTACAAGCTGAACGGTAAGCGAGTTTATAAGGATGCTAGGGGAATAGTAAAGTCGGCTCCAAACGGAATGTACCATCAAAGTGATGGAAGCATTTGGATAGATATAAATGCGGGTAATCGGGGACAGGGTGTAGTTTTACATACTGCCGCACATGAGCTTACACACTTTATCAAGCAGTGGTCCCCTCAAAAGTTTAGAGTACTTTCAGACTTTCTCGTTGAAAAATATGGTGAAAAAGGCATCTCGGTTGATGAACTTGTAAGAAAGCAAATCCAAAAAGCAAAAGAAAACGGCAGAACAATCAGCTACGATGAGGCTTTTGAGGAGTTTGTTGCCGACTCTATGACAACAATGCTCACCGACGGCAAGGTTATCAAGGAACTTTACAAAAAGGATATGACCTTAGCAGAGAAAATCAAATCCTGGATTGATAGCTCTCTTCGTAAAATCAAAGCAATCTACAAGGATTACGAGCTTGAAACCGAAGAGGGTAAAATCGTTAGTGATATGAAAGACTCCTTCGAGAAGATTCAGTCTCTTTTTGCAGATGCCCTTTCTGATGCGAGTGATAACTTTGCCAAAGCTGACGTTCAGACACAAAAAAACACCACCCAAGAGGGTGATGTTAAATTACAAGCCCGGGAATATGATGCTAACGGCAATAGCTATTGGCAAATTGAAGAAGATAAGGACACATTCAAGGGAATAAAATCTGTTCAGGGTCTAAAGAAAGCAGCGTATAACTATATTCTGCGTGGAGATAAGGGCAATAAAGTTGTTGGCCTAATAGATGGTAAAAACCTTGAATTTATTCGTGTAAGTGCAAAAGAATATGTTTACGGTACAGCATCTCAATCGTTATCTGAAGAAGCATATAAACAAAAAATGCGCATGTCAACAAGCGTAATAGACCTTATTGACAACGCATCTATAACCTACGATGCCCCCGACCATAAAAATCACAAACTCTTTCCAAATGGTTTTAAAAACTATCAGGGGCGAGTTGGAATTGATGAAACGATATTTAGATATATTGTTCGAGTTGGAAAAGCAAAGAATGGTATGATATTTTATGACATAAATTTAGAGGTTGACGGCAAAGTACCTCGTGCTAATCGCACTTCTCTCATAAAAGCGTCAACCTCTGACAACAAGGTATCACAAAATGAACCTGTTGTCAATACCTATTCTATGCAGGAAGACAAAAATAATTCACAGAGGCATTCTGATAGAATAACTGCAAGTATGAGTGATGGCGCAATAGAGCGAATGAGAGAAGCTTTTGCAAAGGCGCTTGTTGATGCAAGCGAAAACTTTAACGCCGCAGACATTCAGGCACAAAAAAACACCACCACAGAGGGCGGTGTAAGGCTTTCAGAAAGAGATTATCCAATTGACCCAAAAGTTGCGAGCATAGTAAATTCTTCTATTGCTACAAAAAAAGATAATATGCATACACTGAGTGCGATTACGCAAGAGCAGAACAATGCGATAAACAAGCTTGTAAATCAAACGGGAAATGATTTATACCGAGGTAAATACACTGGGGGAAATCATAGATTCTCTGACACTATGGTCAAACACGCCTTAAAAGAACATGGTGACTTTTTAAGAGAGGGATTAAGAGCGCAATTGCCAATAACAGAGAATGATATTGCAAGACATCTATCTGCTATAAAAGACAATAAGCGACCAAGTAACATCGCTCCCACAAGAACAAAACGAGGAAATCCATCAATAGTAACATCATACGAGATAAATGGCTATACATTGTTTGCGGAAGAAATAACAAAATCGCCCGGAAATAATCTACCGAGTGATTTAGTAGGACATACAATGTATAAAGCACCTACTTTGGCAACGGCGGCTGCGCTTGCAACAAGTGCAAGAGCCCTACCGAAAAGGCAAAGTATGGTGCTCTGTGAATATAATACCTCAAATAGTGATAATTTGTCAAGAGGGGAATTTATTGCAGATAAAAATGGAGACCCTGCAAAACTCATCTTTATTAAGGAAGGGAAAAATCCTAAGGCTGATATGGTATTGGGCGGTTTAATTGCTTTATCGTCAGATATGTTAAACTTTACGGATTCCTCGAAGAACATTGATGAAGGCTATGTTAGGTGTAAAAAACCATATTACATAACTCAAAATAATAGAGTGTTTAGCAATTCGGAAACTGATGTCGCTTCAAGACTAAATGAGCTAAAAAAAGAGGGATATGACTGTTTTGTATTCGACTACAAGCCTGGTGACAACTATATGGTTGCAGTATTCAATAAAGAACAAATTATAGAAGATAAGCCAACGCGATTTAGTGACCGCGACTACTCAGCTGTGTCTAATCGTTCACTCCTTGCTGATGCACTCGAATCGGCCGCGCAGAATGATATTGAAAAATCCAAGCTCAGCGAGTACAAGGCTAAAATCGAGGAAATGGACAAGCAGTCACAAAAGCTTTCAGATTTAAGGCGAGAGATAAAAGAACTGTCGTTTGCTAAGGGTCCGAGAGACAAGGCTAAAATCCGTTCTCTGCAGGATGAGGCAATAAAGACGGCCAACCGCATTGATATCTATGATAAGCAGCTTCTAAGACTCGAAGCTGCAAAACCCCTGCAAAATTTTCTCGTAAGAGTTGTGGTCAAAAATATCAACCAAGACGATAATATAAGCAGAGCACTTAAACAAGGCGACTTGATGAACGAATTTTATTCTGCCTTAAGCAAAAAACAGTGGAGATTATTTTATGAAATAATTGATAACTATTCCTATAAGAAGAGAAGAAAGCTTGGAGATAAAATCTCCGCAGTTGTTGATAATCGTTTGGTAGTTGCTGAAAAGCAGCAAATTTCAAAGAATAAGCAGGATTTTGTTGTTACTGATCTTTTTGAATTATCAGGTGCGGAGAGTAATTACTTGTTGTATGAAATACAGGAGGTGTTGGAAAATGAGCGTTATTCAAATGTCTCAGAGGGAATTCGAGAAACATGGAGCGTATTTTGTAAAAGAGATGGCTCGTTTGGAGTACTCAGGAGATATGATACAAACAGCGCTACTTTTATTAGCGACAATTCCCGGAGAGGACAGAGCAGAAGCTCTTATGCGCAGTATAGAGGAATTGGAGAAGGAACCGACGGAGGACGAATTCTGGTCGATAATCAGCAGAATTCATACCGAGATGACCAAATAAAGAACTCGGACCGAGATTACTCTGCAATATCCAATCGTGGATTGCTTATAAATGCCCTGGAATCTACGGTACAGAATTAAGCGGAGAGAGAATGGCTTAGAAGATACAAGACACAGGTAGATTCGATTAACGCAGACCAAGAGAAGCTTAGTGAAATTAATTCGCAGATAAGGGAAATCAGCTTTACGAAGGGAACTGACAGAAGTAAACTAACAGCACTTAATAATAGCAAAAAGATTATTGTTTCGAGAATTGAAAAAGCGGATAACAAGTTGCTACAATTTGAGGTTGTCAAACCCCTCAAGGATATTCTTGAGCGTGAAAAACAAAAAGCTATAAAGAGACAGAAAGCAAAGGACGCCGAAATACTTAAAGAGTATAAGGAAAAATCCCTTGCTAAAATTGAGGAAACCCGCAGGCAGTACCAGGAATCTCGCAAACGAAACGTCGAGGGT
>JAZQLL010000193.1:0-2380 GCA_045542675.1 Oscillospiraceae bacterium | reverse complement strand
CCGCATTATAATATTCCGCCATAAAAGACCCGATGGTGATGCCGTCGGCTCAACCAAAGGTCTTCAGAGAATTTTAAAACTTTCATTTCCCGAAAAGGAAATCCTGCTATTAAATAGCGATTATTCGGATTATGTAAGTTTCTTGGGTGAGGAAGATGGCGAAGTCGAGGATAGCGTCTATGCCGATGCACTCGGCATAGTTGTCGACACCGCAACCGCTGACAGAATCTCAAATAAAAAATTCTCGCTCTGCAAAGAGCTTGTGAAAATAGACCACCATATTCCCGTCGAGTCCTATGCTGCTACCGAGTGGGTAGAAGAGGAGCGCTCGTCTGCTTGCGAGATGATTGCCGAGTTTTACAACACCTTTAAGGATGAACTTAAAATTGATAGCGAGGCGGCAACCTATATCTATGCAGGTATGGTAACCGATTCAGGTAGATTCCGTTTCAGAAGTGTTTCGGGTCAGACTATGCGCCTTGCGGGCGCAATGCTTGATGCCGGCATCGATACTGATACCCTTTATGCTAATCTTTATATGGATGAGTTTAATATCCTTAAATTCAAGGCATACATCTTAAACCGAATTAAGATAACCGAAAATGGTGTCGCTTACCTGTATATAGACAAGGCGCTGAGAAAGAGATTTAAACTCTCGCACGAAGATGCGTGCGCCTGTGTTTCCTATATGGATAGCATTAAGAATAGCCTTATCTGGCTTGCCTTTATTGAAGGTGATGACGAGATAAGAGTCCGCCTGCGCTCAAGATTTGTAACGGTAAGCGAACTTGCAAATGAGTTTGGCGGCGGCGGTCACGCCTGTGCTGCAGGTGCCAGCGTCAAGAACAAAAAAGAAATGAAGAAACTAATTTCTATGGCGGATGCGCGCCTTAAAGATTATAAAGAAAACAACGAGGGTTGGTTATGAAAATTTTAATAGTAAATGATGACGGAATTTCATCCCCCGCATTGCCTAAAGTAGCACAATGGGCGTTGAAACTTGGCGAGGTAACTGTAGTTGCGCCGAAAATCGAGCAGAGCGGAAAAAGTCAGGCTATCGATTTTCAAAACCCTGTCGAGATAAAAAAAGTGCCGCTTTTAGATGGCGTTACTGCATATAGCGTGGCATCAACCCCCGCCGATTGTGTGAGATTTGCGGTTATGGGGCTTAAAACAAAATATGACCTTATCATTTCGGGAGTTAACCGCGGATATAACCTCGGGGACGATATTGCCTATTCGGGTACTATTGGCGCAATTTTAGAGGGCGCCAGAATGGGTATAAATGGCGTTGCCGTCTCGGCCGATGTTGATTACTTTGTGTCGGCGGTAGAGTACTTTGATATGATTTTCGACTGGTTTGAGAAGAATAAGCTCTTGGATAAGAATATGCTCTACAATGTAAATATCGGACACGATGTCAAGGGCATTAATATAACCCGCCAGGGCGGAATTTATTATACCGATGATTTCGAGTTTGTCGGCGATGATAAATATATTCAGGTGGGCGAGCCGCTTGACCGCGAATTTATTGACCTTAATGTTGATATTGATGCGGTTCAAAACGATATTATTTCGGTAACTCCGCTCACGGTTTCTAAAACAAATCTTCCCATTTATGAGGAACTTAAAAACCTATAAAACTAAAAGGCAGACGCGAAAGCATCTGCCTTTTTAATTTCATGCCGCAACGGCGTAATTAAACCTCGGGTCAAACCAGACTGCAACTTTAAGTTGCTCATCAATAAGGCTGTCGCAAGCAACGGGAACGTATGGTGTGGGATTATAGTCCCTCTTGCTTGAAAGGGTGCCGCCGCCGGTAATATTACCAAACATTACGCCCCAACCGCCGTAGTAGTTTAGGTACTCCTGGAAATCGTTATAGTGATTGTAGGTGTAGAAAACATACTTTTCGTCGGGATCAATTATTTTGTTGCCGTTTTTATCAAAACGGGCATAAACGATTCGTGCCGCGCCACGAGTGATTTTTGAGCCATCATTGTAAATGCGGACGGAGTAGGAATCGTCACAGTCGGTACCTGTAGTGCCGATGTCGATTTCGTAGTACTGAAAATCGCCGCCGCAACCACTGATGTTAGGAAGCATCGGTTCGTAAGGGTACTTAGAAGTATTTCCACTGAATTTGGTGTGATTGAGCCTTAAATTCTCGCCCCATTTGCTACTGGAGGGCTTTGTTTTCTTATCTGAAACATAGTTTGCGGGGACATCGCCGAAGGCGTAAACATAGGCGGCAACTTCCTCTAAGGTTATGTATCCGCCGCCCTTGTAAACTCTGAAAACCTCCTCGCCGTAAGCGTCTACAACAACATAGGTGTTTTCGTCCACGAAATAGGGATCATTATTTTTAATGTACTTGCCG
>JAZQLL010000192.1:0-2454 GCA_045542675.1 Oscillospiraceae bacterium | reverse complement strand
GGCGGCTATGTTTTCTACTGCGCCGTCAAACTCCGAAACGGCACAACTCACAATATCGGCGCCCGTTTTCTGCATAAGAGCAAGCTCCTTTTCCATTCGCTCAGGGAGTGCGACATCATCGCTATCCATTCGGGCAACTATTTCGTTTGTGCAATGCTTAAGTCCTGCATTGAGCGCCATACCAAGTCCAACATTTTGGGGCAGATAAACTTCTTTTATGGGGAATTTTTCCGAAAGCTTAAAGATTGCGGAAGAAAGTTCTTTTCCAATGGGCCCGTCCACAACAAGCACAAACTCAGAGGGCGCTACAGTTTGCGCAAACATACTCTCTACGCTCAAAATAAGGTTCTCGGGTTTTTCCTTTTCGTAAACCGACATAAGCACGCTATAAGGTGCAAACTCTGCTCTCTGCATAAAGCCTTTCTCCCCCTTCCTGAATCTTTTGAAAAAACTACATTCTTTATCTATTATATCATATCACTATATATATTAATTTGCAAGTAAATTCGCATGATTTTGAAGGGATTTTGCAAGATTTTTGCCCAAAAACTGCAAAAAAGAAAAAGAGCGGAATTTTTTCCGCCCTTTTTGACATAAAATCTTGCAAATCATCAAAAATTAATCCCAGAGTTTCTCGGGGTAAATTTTCTCTTTTTGTTTTAAAATAAGCGCCTCTTTTACATCGGCAATATCCTCTTTATAGGTCATTCCGTACCACTTATCACTAGTCTTTAAAACGGCAATATCCCCCTCGCCGCTTTCGATTAATCTACTTGCTACCGAAGGCAGATAAAACTCTGCTTTAAGCGGGTTTACACCCTCATTATTAAGACCTTCTAAAAACTCTACAAGTTGGCTTTCAAATTTCTCTAAAGTTCTTCTCGGAAATGCCCAACAATTCATTGAAACGAGGGTTTCGGGACTAAGAGTTGTCCAGGTTTTGCAGTCATCCTCGGTATACTCAATCTTATCGCCGCGGCACTCAATGTGTGTTCTCTCGGTAACCGATGTAAGCATACCGTTTTCATCGGTTTCACAAATTCCCCTTGAGGTGTAGCCGTTTTTTGAAACGGTTTTGGAGAGTATGAAGCCTGCCATTGCCATGTGGATTTTGTCCGAAGAGTCATCATTATTTACTAAAAAATCGTGCAATAATTTAAAGCACTCGGGGCCATAGTAATCATCGGCATTAATGACAACAAAATCCTCTTTTATCTGATCTTTTGCACACCAAACAGCATGACCTGTTCCAAAAGGTTTTTCTCTACCCTCGGGAGCGGCAAATCCTTTCGGCAGTTTTGTAAGTTCCTGCATAACATACTCGGTTTCAATATACTTTGAAATCTTCTCACCGACTATGTTAACAAAGTCCTCTTTTATCTGCTCTTTGATGATAAAATAGACCTTATCAAAACCCGCTCTTTTAGCATCGAAAATCGAATAATCGATGATAAGTTCTCCTGCAGGACCTACAGGTGTAAGTTGTTTAAGTCCGCCGAAGCGGCTACCCATTCCCGCCGCCATAATTACAAGTGCAGTTTTCTTTTTACTCATAAGTCATCCCCCCGTATGAAATCCATTTTTCATTATAAACATAGAATACAGAGAAGTCAACCAAATATTTTGTGAAATCCCTTTACATTCGCAAAAATTTATGTTAAGATGATATGAACTATTTTGGAAAGGAATGAACTCTGATGGCTGAAAGCACACAGGCATTTTTACAATACAAGGGCCGCCCGCTAGTTCGCAGCGGCAAAATTTTATACTACGGAAATCTTTACGATGATTACGTTGTTATGATGCAGGTTGTTGACACTGTCGGCGAGGAGAATTTTGCCGGCAAGATTATCGTCCAACTTCTTAACACCGACCCCAATGCTGCTCCTACCGAGCTCGTTATTAAAAAGACCGATACACGCGGTCTTTACAATGCTATCGACATTGCGGCAGTTTGGCTTGATACTGCGCTTGGAGAAAACTAATATTTTAAAAGCAACGGAAGAATTTTGTGTTCTTCCGTTTCTTTGACCCATAAATTGAGGTGACCACTATGGAAAAATATTCAGGAATATACAAATCCCCGTCTTTTGAGGAAAGAAAGATTATAAAATGCGGTCAATCCGCCGTTTTTAACACTAACATAGATTCTGTCGAAAACCGCAGTTTCAGGCTGTTTTTTACGGGGGATACCTGCGTTCACTACACATGGAAGTGCGAGTCGGACTGTCAGGTTTTGTACAGTAAAATCGATGATGCGCTCGACTGCGAGAATGCTCTCGGCGCGCGCTACTGCCTAAGACTTGATGGTTGCAATTATCCCAAAATCGTGTATAAGAAGTTAACAAGCGAGGTTGATTTAGGATACCTGCCCGAGAGTGTTTTTAAGGGTGATGTCTGGAAGCCTATTTTATCCTACCTGCCGCTTGTTGATTACACCGATGACTATAAATT
>JAZQLL010000191.1:0-13255 GCA_045542675.1 Oscillospiraceae bacterium | reverse complement strand
TCTCTCGGGATTTTTAATAGACAAACTTGGCTTTGGCTATAATGTTCTGTTCCCCTATGCAGTGCTCTTCTCGGCACTCTCGTTCGTTACAATGTGCTTTGTAAAACATGGCGACAGTAAGCCCCAAAAGAGCAAATCACTTTTACAAAACTTTGATGTTCAGGATTAATTTATGCCTTTTCTGATTACTGCAATAGTCCTTTTAGCACTTGCGGCACTTCTGATATTTTTAGTGTGTCCCGCTCTGCGAAAACACCCCGACCGAGAGTTTATGTCGGGACTTTTCATAGCGCACAGAGGACTTCACTCGGTCTATGAGGACACCCCCGAAAACTCTATCCCAGCCTTCAAAAAGGCTATTGAGCACGGCCTTGCTATCGAAACCGACATTCACCTGACAAAAGACGGTGAAATCGTTGTTTTTCACGATGATGATTTGGAGAGAATGTGCGGCGTGAAGGGTGCTCCCGAGGAGAGAACCCTTGCCGAGCTTAAAACTTTAAAACTTGCGGGAAGTGAGCACACTATCCCAAGTTTTGAGGAGTTTTTAGCCCTTGTGGATGGCAGGGTACCGCTTCTTATAGAGTTTAAAACAAAGAGCCTTAAAACCTGCGCTCCCCTTTGTAAAAGAGCAGATGAGATGTTAAAAAATTATAAGGGAAAATATTTTGTGCAGTCCTTTTTTCCGTTTGCGGTAAGATGGTACAAAAAGAACCGCAAGGATATAATGCGCGGTCAGCTCTCGTCGGGTCGGTTTGAGGACAAGGGCGTCCACATGAAGATGCTCTCGTATCTTCTTGTAAACTGCATTTCCCGTCCCGATTTTGTGTCCTACGAGGCTCGGCACTATAACAACTTCTTTCGCAGACTGGCCACCTTGCTCGGCGCTCACACTGCGGGCTGGACCTTTACTTCGCAGGATGAAGCAGATAGACTTTCAAAGCATTTTAAGGCCAAAATTTTTGAGGGATTTATCCCCAAAAAGTAATAATAAGCCCACCCTTGAATTTTGAGGGTGGGCTTTTCTGCAAAACAAAACCGTAAGATATGTCAATTATTTTTGCGAAAAAGTTCCCGAGTTATGCGGGAACTTTTTCATTTAATTGGAAATGGTTGTATATACTTAAATAATGAGCATAGCATCGCCGAAACTGAAAAAGCGATATTTTTCGCGCACCGCCTCATCGTAGGCAGCGAGCACATTTTCTCTGCCTGCAAGGGCGGAAACTAACATAATAAGCGTGCTTTCGGGCAGATGGAAGTTGGTTATAAGTGCGTCGATAACCTTAAACTTGTAGCCGGGATAAATGAAAATCGAGGTGTTGTCATCATCCTCAGCTATCTTGCCGAGTTTGGTAGCGGATGCCTCGAGTGTGCGGCAACTTGTGGTGCCGACGGCGATAACTCTGCCGCCGTTTTTCTTGGTCTCGTTTATAAGGTCGGCGGTCTCTTTGGGAAGGGTGTAGTGTTCGCTGTGCATAACGTGGTCAAGGATGTTATCCTCTTTGACGGGGCGGAAGGTGCCGAGACCGACGTGCAGGGTAACTCTTGCAATTTTAACGCCCTTTTGCTCAAGCCTGTCCATCAGTTCGTGGGTGAAATGCAGCCCCGCGGTTGGAGCGGCGGCTGAGCCGAGCTCATTTGAATAAACGGTCTGATATCTTTCGCGGTCGGAGAGTTTCTCGGTGATGTAAGGGGGCAGGGGCATCTCGGCAATTTTATCGAGCACCTCGTAAATATTTTTAGCATCATAACTGAATCTGCAAATGCGGTTTCCTTCGGCGGTTACATCTGTGATTTCTCCCGTAAGAATTCCGTCACCAAAGGTAAGTGTATTGCCTACTCTTGCGCGTTTACCGGGTTTCACAAGCATCTCCCAGATATCCTTCTCGGTTTCTTTCAAGAGCAGAATTTCAACATCGCCGCCCTTTTCGTTTTTGCCGTAAATCCTCGCGGGGATAACTCGGGAATCGTTCACTACCAAAAGGTCGCCCTCATTTAAAAATGAGAGAATATCATAGAAATGAAAATGCTCTGTTTTGCCGCTTTGTTTATCGAGTTTTAAAAGGCGGGAATGGTCGCGCGGCTCTATGGGAGTCTGGGCGATAAGTTCTTCGGGAAGATCAAAATAAAAATCGCTTTTTTTCATAAATTTGGAAGTCTCCTTAAATCTTTCGCAAAAAAGGCAAAAAAACCATATTTTTCGATTTTTTAAATATATAATTATATATATTTACAATTGACTTTAAAAACATTTGGTGGTATCATTATACTACGAATTGCTATGCAAAGCAATAACTAAACCTATTAAATCTTTACGAAAAAGCAAAAAAGGTTTTTCGTTTTGACGATAACGGAGGTCAAAATTATGAAAAAGTACAGCGTTGCAGTAATCGGCGCAACAGGTATGGTAGGTCAGAGATTCTGCTTGCTCTTAGCAGAGCACCCCTGGTTTGAGGTTAAGGTTCTTGCGGCTTCTTCATCTTCTGCAGGTAAAACCTTTGAAGATGCAGTAGGCTCACGATGGGCTATGACCGCTCCCATTCCTGAGAAATTTAAGAAGATGATTGTTGAGGATGCTAACGATGTTGAGAAGATCGCATCGCAGGTTGATTTTGCATTCTGCGCAGTAAGCCTTAATAAAGAGGAAACAAAGGCTCTCGAGGAGAGATACGCTAAAGCAGAGTGCCCCATAGTTTCTAACAACTCGGCTCACAGATGGACTGAGGATGTTCCCATGATTATCCCCGAACTTAACGCTGATCACACAGATGTTATTGCCGCTCAGAGAAAGCGCCTCGGAACAAAGCGCGGCTTTATTTCGGTTAAATCAAACTGCTCGCTTCAGTCTTATGTTCCCGCAATCGGTCCCCTCATGGACTTTAAGCCTAAGAAGATTCTTGTCTGTACATATCAGGCAATTTCGGGCGCGGGCAAAACCTTTGAGCGTTGGCCCGAAATGGTTGACAATGTAATTCCTTACATTGGCGGCGAGGAAGAAAAGAGCGAGCGCGAGCCTCTTAAGATCTGGGGTAAAGTTGAGGATGGCAAGATTGTTACCGCAACCGAGCCTTCTGTAACTGCTCAGTGTATCAGAGTTCCTGTAACTGATGGTCACATGGCAGCAGTTTTCGTAGAGTTTGAAAACAAACCCTCAAAAGAGGAAATTATAAAACGCTGGAGAGAGTTTGAGGGCGAGGCACAAAAGAGAAATCTCCCCTTGGCTCCTAAGCAGTTCTTACACTATTTCGAGGAAAATGACCGTCCCCAGACAAAGACCGAGCGCGAGCTCGAGGGCGGAATGGCGGTTTCCATCGGTAGACTTCGTGAGGATACACAGTATGATTATAAATTTGTTTGCCTTGCGCACAACACCTTAAGAGGTGCGGCAGGCGGCGCTGTACTTATGGCAGAGCTTCTTGCAGACAAAGGCTTTTTTGACTAAGAAAGGAAGCGGGAGCGGACTTATGAAGAAGAGAATTTTTACAGGTGCGGGCGTTGCGCTCGTAACCCCTATGAATGCTGACGGCTCGATAAATTGGGCAAAACTCGAAGAACTTATTGAGTTTCAGATAAATGGCGGCACAGATGCTATCATCATCTGCGGCACAACAGGCGAGAGTGCTACTCTTACCGATGATGAGCACTTAAAGTGCATCTATTTTGCAACAGAAAAGGCAAACGGCAGAATCCCCATCGTTGCAGGTGCAAGCAGTAATGATACAAGATATGCTATGATGCTTGCAAGAGAGTCAAAGCAGGCAGGAGCGGACGGAATTTTGTGCGTAACTCCTTACTACAATAAGGCTTCTCAGCAGGGTCTTATCCGCCACTATAATATGATTGCGGATGCTACCGATCTTCCCATGATTCTTTACAATGTTCCTTCAAGAACAGGTTGCAACATTCAGCCTCAGACCTACCTTGAGCTTTCAAAGCACCCCAATATCGTTGCGACAAAAGAGGCAAATGGTGATATAGTTTCGGTTGCCAAAACAAGAGCCCTTTGCGGCGACGCACTTGATGTTTACTCGGGTGATGACGACCAGACAGTGCCTATCCTTTCGCTCGGCGGTATTGGTGTTATCTCGGTGCTTTCAAACATTATGCCCAAAGAGACCCATGATATTTGCAGGCTTTTCTTTGAGGGCAAGGTCAAGGAAGCAAGCGATATGCAGCTTTCGATGATCTCTATGATTTCGGCGCTCTTCTGCGATGTTAACCCCATTCCTGTTAAAGAGGCGCTCAATCAGATGGGATGGAATGTCGGCGGATGCAGAATGCCTCTCTGTGAAACAAGCGAGGCAAATAAGGCATTCATAGCAGAGCAGCTTAAGCTCCATAACCTTATCTAAAGGAGCAGTAAGATGATTAAAATTTTACTTTGCGGCAGCGAGGGCAAGATGGGAAAAGCCGTAAAAGCGGCGGTTGAAAATCTTTCCGATATAGAAGTTGCAGGACGCGTTGATGTGAGCCTTGAAACCGATGCTATAAAAGGTGAATTTAATTCATTTGCAGAGGTTTCGGGCGAGTATGACTGTGTTATAGATTTCTCTCACCCCGCAGTCTTAAAAAGTGAACTTGCCTGGGCAGAGAAGAGCGGCGTGCCGCTTATCCTTTGCACAACGGGTTATTCCAGCGAGCAACTCGATGAAATTAATAAAGCGAGCGAGAAGAGTGCGATTTTCTTCTCGGCTAATATGTCGCTCGGTGTAAATTTACTAGTTTCGCTCTGTCAAAAGGCGGCGCAGATTCTCGGCGAGGACTTTGATATTGAGATTATTGAGAAACATCATAATCAGAAAATTGATGCTCCGAGCGGAACTGCTTTAAAGCTTGCCGATGCCATAAATGAGGCTTGTGATGATAAGTATACCTATGTTTATGACAGACAAAGCGTAAGGCAAAAGCGCGATAAAAAGGAAATTGGCATCAGCGCCGTTCGCGGCGGCAACATCGTTGGCGAACACGAGGTGCTCTTTGCAGGACACGATGAGTGCCTTTCCTTAAAGCACAGCGCAACCTCTAAAGAGGTTTTTGCCGTCGGCGCAATTAATGCGGCAAGATTTATGTGTGGCAAAAAGAGCGGAATGTACAGTATGAAAGATATGTTCTAAAACAAAAAGCTTCTCTCGGTTGAGAGAAGCTTTTATTTTTTCAGGTAACCTATTAGTGCACAACGCTCATTTCTGATTTCTCCGCAAATAACCTTGTCTAAAAGAAGATTTAAAGCATCGCCGATTTGTTTTCCGCTAAAGCCGAGGGAATAAAGGTCATCGCCCGAAATCTTGAGCTGAGAAAGGCAATAGCACTCGCCGTTTTTAATGATGTTTCGGGTCTCTGTGAGTAGTTTTTCGGATTCCGACTTTGTAATATGACCTGCGGCATATTTTAAGATAATCAAATCACATAAAATGTTGGGATTGAGGTTTGACATCAGTTTTTTAATAGAAATTTTATCCCCGATTTCGCTATCAAGATGGTTTATCAGGGTACATATATAGTTTCTTGATTGTGTGTCTGATTTAAGATTAGACAAGATGGTTGCCGTTTTTGAAAGGCCCAAGTTTGCAAAAAGTCCCGCTATGCGCAGGTTTTCGTCAGAGGGTAGATTAGAAATGGTTTTCGCGGCGGTTTGGTAAAATTTTTCTGTTTCGGGAATTTCCAAAATAAAATTGAAAACTTCAAAATATTGGGTCAAAACCGTGGGCGCATTTTCGCCGCAGACAAGTCTTTTAAGCTCGGAGTATATGCGCTCTTTTGAAACAAATGATAGGAGTTTATAATTTTTGTGTATGGCGGTGGCGGTTTTTTCTTCGATTTCAAATCCGAGGCAGGAGGAAAATCTAAGAGCACGCAGTATTCTGAGTGCATCCTCATTAAAGCGCTCGTTTGCATCTTTGACGGTGCGGATAAGTTTTAACTCAAGGTCATTTTTGCCGCTGAACAGGTCAATGAGCCCTGTTTTTTCATTGTAGGCAAGGGAGTTTATGGTAAAATCGCGGCGCTTTAAATCATCGCAAAGGCTATTTGAAAATAAAACACTATCGGGGTGGCGGTGGTCCGTGTAAATTCCCTCGCCGCGAAAGGTGGTTATTTCAATATTTCCCTCGCTTAAAACCGTAGTAACCGTACCGTGCGCAATGCCGGTATCGATAACCTTTATGGGAAAAAGAGCGCTTTTCACTTGGCTCGGCAGAGCAGAGGTTGTAATGTCGTAGTCAAAACAATCGCGGCAAAGCAGGGCATCGCGCACACATCCGCCGACGAGGTAAGCCTCAAAGCCTTTCGCCTCAAGAGTTGATATTACATCTTGAACATACTGCGGAATATGCATTTTTACCTCACCTCTTTTGCCGTTTTTAACAGTATAACACATTTTAGCAAAAATTCAAATAAAAGAAAAGGAGCACATCGGGAGGGTGAACCGATGTGCGCGAGGAGTCCCCGAGAGGACACCATGAAAAAGATCCTTGGCGCCTTGGCCTTGCGGTAAGCCTTGGCGCAATTTTATTATAATCCCGCCTTAAAAATAATGTGTGAAAATGTTGTAAATAATCTTTTAAGAAAATTATGTTATTTTTTTAAACATAAGGGCTCATTTTATGACAAAAAAATCACAATAATAGTTGAAAATTCCGTGAAAATTAGATATAATAAAATTTAGAAGTTTTTTAAGTAGAAAGAATGAACTTATGAAGAACAAAAGTGTACGGTATATGACATCGGCAGCGCTTATTGCGGCACTATATACAGCGCTTACATTAGTCCTTGCGCCACTTTCTTTCGGACCCGTTCAGATAAGAGTCAGCGAGGTGCTTACAGTCTTGCCTGCGGTGTATCCGCCTGCAATTTTAGGGCTTACGCTCGGCTGTTTTCTTTCAAACCTTATAGGGTTTTTGATGGGTGCAAATGCGCTCGGCCTTATAGACTGTGCCGTTGGTACGGTTGCTACCTTGATTGCCGCTCTTTTATGTTATCTCGTAGGTAAAAAGTTTAAAGGGTTTTTAAGAGGTTTTCTCGCTGCGCTCTGCCCCATAGTTCTTAACGGATTGTTTGTCGGCGTGGAGATAGCGGTTTTGATAATCGGGGATACTTCGATAGGCGCTGTGGCATTAAGTTGCATTTATGTCGCACTCGGTGAGATAATTCCTTGTACAGTAGGTGCGATTGTGTTTTTAAAGGGAGAAAAGAGCATATTTAAAGATCTTTTCAGTAAAAAAAGTTGAGAGGTTTTTGTATGATAAAACTCGATGCAACAGTAAAAAAGGAAACTCGCTATATAGCCGCAGTAACGGTTATATTGAGTGTTTTGATGCAGGCGGTTTTTCTTGTGCTGGGAGCATTTTTGCCTGCAGCAAAATGGGACTATACCGTTCTCTTGGGAAACATTCTCGGCGGCGGTGTGGCGGTTTTAAACTTTTTGGGACTTGGCATAACCGTTCAGAAGGCGATAGAAAAGGACGAGAAGGACGCAAAAAGTATGATGCGCGCCTCGCAGTCTATAAGAACATTTTTGATGTTCGGAATAGCCGTTTTGGGTCTGGTTATAGGCTGCTTTAACGCAGTTGCAACTATAGTTCCTCTGTTTTTCCCGAGAATCGCTATAATGTTTAAGCCGATTTTTGAAAAGAGCAGTAACAAAAAGGAGGGGGAATAAAAGTGAAGAAAAAAAGCCGCGGCTTTATCGCGGTTGATATAATTCTTATTGCGATGATCATTTTGCCCTTTGTTGCCGCAATCGTAATTGAAATTTTAACGGCGGTGCCAAGTGAGGGAATAAGTGTCAGTGGTGCACAAATATTTTTCACCATTCCGATGCCGCTGCAGGATCTTCCCATAACCGAATCGCAGGTAAACACATGGCTTGTAATGATTTCTATCGTATCGCTGTGCCTGTTTTTAACACACGGTATAAGCGAAAAGGCGGACTTAAAACGACAGCACGCTGCCGAGTGGATAGTTGAGCAGTGCGACAAAATGGTTAATGAGAATATGGGCGAATATTTTAAGGCTTTCGGTCCATTTATTGCCGCAATACTCGGCCTTTCTGCATTCTCAAGTTTGATTTCTCTCCTAGGTCTGTACCCGCCAACCTCGGATATTAATATAACGGGCGGTTGGGCGGTACTTGTATTTGTCCTTATAACTTACTATAAGTTTAAATGCGGACCTTGGGGCTATCTTAAGAGTTTTGCGGAGCCTGTTGCAATTCTTACTCCCATCAATATCATCAGTGAGGTTGCAACGCCTGTTTCAATGGCATTCCGTCATTACGGAAACGTGCTCTCGGGCTCGGTAATTTCGGTGCTATTGGCTTCGGCACTTGGCGGACTCTCAAAGCTAGTGCTTGGTTTCCTGCCTGATGCAGTGGCGTCGATAGGATTTTTGCGAATCGGTATCCCCGGCGTGTTGTCGCTGTATTTTGATGTCTTCAGTGGATGTCTGCAGGCCTACATTTTTGCAATGCTTACAATGATGTATGTCGGCGGCGCCTTTAATATGGAAGAATATTTTAAACGCAAAGAAAAAAAGAAAAATAAAAAAGCAAAAGTAAAAAACGGAGGTAATGTAAAATGTTAGAACTCGCTTTAGGTATTATTTTAGGATGTTGTGCTCTTGGCGCAGGTGTTGCAATGGTAGCAGGTATCGGACCTGGTATCGGTGAAGGTAACGCTGTTGCAAGCGCTTGTGAGGCTATTGCCCGTCAGCCCGAGAGCAAGAGTAGTGTTACAAGTACAATGCTTATGGGATGTGCTATCGCAGAAACCACCGGTCTTTATGCGCTGGTTATCGCAATTCTTCTCATCTTTGTTGCACCCAACCTTCTTGTTAATGTTCTTATGAACGTTATCGGCTAAAATTGGGAGTGAATGTTATGCAAACCTTAGATGTCATATCGGTCAACTTATGGCAAATACTGATATCGCTTGCAAACCTTACCATCATTTTCTTCATCATCAAAAGGTTTCTTTGGAAACCCGTCAAAAGAACTCTTGCAAAGCGTCAGGCTACTTTGGATGAGCAGTATGATAACGCTCAGAAGGCTCAGGAAAATGCGCTTGAGGCTCAAAGAGAGTGGGACGAGAAACTTAAATCGGCAGATGATAAGGCAAATTCCATCATAAAAACTGCCGCCGACAAGGCAAATCGCCGCTCGGAGCAGATAATTTTAGAGGCTAAGGATAAGGCAAACGATATTATAAACCGCGCCGAGCAGGAAGCAGAGCTTGAAAAGAGAAAGGCTCAGGACGAGGTGAAGAGAGAAATTATCTCGGTTTCCACCGCGCTTACCGAAAAAATGCTCGACCGCGAGATAAAAGCAGAGGACCATCGCAAACTTATCGATTCATTTATAGAAGAAATGGGTGAAAGCGATGACTAATTTAAGTAGAGAATATGCAGAGGCGCTTTTTTCTCTCGCGCTTGAAGAGGGTAAAAAGCAGGAATATTATGATGACCTTTTTTCTGTTGACAGTATTCTGTCACAAAACGAGGAATATCTCAGTATTCTCTCAAATCCCGCTATTAGCAAGGCGGAAAAAATAGAGATGGTAACTGCCGCTTTTTCCAGCGCAGTTTGTGAGAATGTTATGTCTTTTATCTGCATTTTGTGCGAAAAGGGCAACATTCGGCTTATGTCCTCATGCGCTCAGGAGTACAAAAAACTGCTCGATGCCTCGAATAAGGTAAGCGAAGTTGTAGTAAAGAGCAGTGTAGAACTTACTTTTGAGCAAAAGAGGAAACTTAAAGAAAAACTTGAGAAAAAATACAACACCTTTGTCGAGATAGAGTATATCGTCGACACCGAGCTTTTAGGCGGCCTTATAGTCGAACTTGATGGCAAGGTAATCGATTCAAGTGTCCGCGGCCGCTTACAAAAGGTAAAGGATGTGATGAGTAAATGAGTATAAAGCCCGAAGAAATAAGTGGCATTTTAAAAGAACAAATTAAAAACTACAGGGCAAAAATCGAAATGAACGAAACCGGCACAGTTATACTCGTCGGTGACGGAATTGCGAGAGTTTGGGGCCTTAGTGACTGTATGGCGAGTGAACTTCTGGAGTTTGAGGATGGCTCGTTTGGTCTTGCTCAGAACCTCGAGGAAGAAACCGTTTCGGTTGCGCTCCTTTCAAATGAGAACTCCATTCGCGAGGGCTCAAAGGTAAAGAGAACGGGAAAGGTTCTCTCGGTGCCCGTCGGAGAGGGACTTTTAGGCCGAGTTGTTAACGCTCTCGGCGAGCCTATTGACGGTAAGGGACCTGTTTCCTATAGTGATACCCGTCCCGTTGAGTCAGAGGCTATGGGAATTATCGAGAGAAAGAGCGTTTGTGTTCCCCTTCAAACAGGTATCAAGGCTATCGATAGTATGATTCCCATCGGTCGCGGTCAGCGTGAACTTATCATTGGTGACAGACAGACCGGTAAGACCACCATTGCTATCGACACCATCATAAATCAGAAGAATACAGGGGTTATTTGTATATATGTTGCTATCGGTCAGAAGAGCACCTCGGTAGTGCAGATTGCAAATGAACTTGAGCGCGCAGGCGCTATGAGTTACAGCATCATCGTTTCGGCATCCGCATCCGAAACCGCGCCCCTTCAGTATGTAGCGCCCTACTCGGGATGCGCTATGGCGGAGTATTTCAGAGAACAGGGCAAGGATGTGCTCATCATTTATGATGACCTTTCAAAGCACGCGGTAGCTTACCGCGCACTTTCCTTGCTCATCAGAAGACCCCCCGGCCGTGAGGCTTATCCCGGAGATGTATTCTATCTTCACTCAAGACTTTTAGAGCGCGCGGCTTGTATTGCCGATGAATTTGGCGGCGGCAGTATAACCGCTCTGCCTATCATCGAAACACAAGCGGGCGACGTTTCGGCATATATTCCGACCAACGTTATTTCCATAACCGATGGTCAGATATTCCTTGAGACCGAGTTGTTCCATTCGGGCGTTATGCCTGCTATAAACCCCGGTATCTCGGTTAGCCGAGTTGGCGGCTCGGCTCAGCTTAAGGCTATGAAAAAGGTTTCGGGCGAACTGAAACTTCTTTATTCGCAGTATAGAGAACTTGCATCGTTTGCCCAGTTCGGAAGTGACCTCGATGCCGACACCAAGGCGCGTCTTGCGCTCGGTGAGAGAATCGTTGAGGTGTTAAAACAGAGAAAGAACACCCCCGTAAGAGTGGGATGTCAGGTTGTTATCGTTTATGCGGTAATTAACGGTTACCTTAACGATATTGCTGTAAAAGAAGTTGCCGATTATGAGTGCGACCTCTTTGAACTTTTAGAGAATAAGTACGGTTCACTTCTTTCAAGATTTGAAAGCGGCTATTATGAGGATAGCGACATTGAAGAAATGAAGACGGCGCTTTCCGAGATGAAGAGGTGAGAGTGTGGGCGCTGATATTAAGAATTTACGAACCAGAATAAAAAGCGTCAATTCCACTCTTCATTTAACAAAAGCGATGGGTCTTGTAGCATCTTCTAAGATTCGCCGCGCAACCGAAAGCATGAACCGCGGTAAGCAGTACGAAGATGCGGTCAAAAATGCGTTTTCGCTTCTTTGCAGTTGTAGGGAATGTGAAAAAAGCCCTTACATGAGAAAGTCTGAGGGCGGCAAAACCGCGCTTGTTGTCATAGCGGGAGACAGAGGTCTCGCAGGCGGCTACAATGCCAATATCTTTCGATTTTTAAGAGAACTTGAGGCGGATGAAATAATCCCCATCGGCAAAAAGGCTTGCGAAAGATTTTCAAAAGAAATTGTTTCTGCCGAAACTTTTAGTTATGAGTCTGCCAACGAACTTGCAAGGAAACTTTGCAGTGACTTTGCAGAGGGCAAACTTGATAGAGTAGGAATTGTTTGCACCAGGTATATTTCCATGATGTCGCAAGAGGCACAGGTTAAGTGGGTGTTGCCGCTCCAGAAGATTGAGAGCAAGGCTAGTAGCATTGTCTTTGAGCCGGATGAACTTAGTGTCATTAACTCGGCAATCAACGAGTATGTCGCGGCGCTTATTATGGCAAGTGTTTACGAGAGTTTTGCCAGCGAGGTTGCGGCACGTAGAGTTGCTATGGACTCAGCGGGCAAGAATGCCCAGCAGATGATTGACGATTTAAGTCTTAAGTACAACCGCGCAAGACAAGGCGCAATCACCCAGGAAATAACCGAAATAGTTGCCGGAAGCGGCGCTTAGGGAGGTAAAAATATGTCAAACACGAATTTGGGGCGCGTTTCACAGGTTATGGGACCTGTTGTAGACGTCTGCTTCGAGGCGGGCTTTCTTCCCGCTATATACAATGCGCTGACAATGAAAATTGGGGATAAAACCCTTACCGTTGAAGTGGCGCAACATATCGGTGACAACACCGCAAGATGTATTGCAATGTCCTCGACTGACGGACTTAAGAGAGGCGAGGCAGTAACCGATACCGGTAAGGCAATCAGTGTGCCCGTCGGTAGAGAGACCCTCGGCAGAATCTTTAATGTTCTGGGAGATAGCGTTGATAATATCCCCGCGCCTGAAACTGCACAGCGCTGGAATATTCACAGACCTGCTCCCGCTTATGACGAGCTTGCAACATCTACCGAAATTTTAGAGACCGGTATCAAGGTAGTTGACCTAATCTGCCCCTTCTCAAAGGGTGGTAAGATTGGTCTTTTCGGTGGCGCGGGCGTTGGTAAAACCGTTCTTATTATGGAACTTATCAATAATATCGCGAAAGAGCACGGCGGTCTCTCGGTGTTTACCGGAGTTGGCGAGCGTACCCGTGAGGGTAACGACCTTTATAACGAGATGAAGGAGTCGGGCGTTTTAGCCAATACTACCCTCGTTTACGGTCAGATGAATGAGCCCCCGGGAGCGAGAATGAGGGTTGGACTTTCGGGTCTTACTATGGCTGAGTATTTCAGAGACGAAGAGGGTCAGGATGTGCTCCTCTTTATCGATAATATTTTTAGATTTACCCAGGCAGGTAGTGAGGTTTCGGCGCTTCTTGGCCGTATGCCTTCGGCGGTAGGTTATCAGCCTACTCTTGCAACCGAGATGGGTACACTTCAAGAGAGAATTACCTCAACAAAGAAGGGCTCAATCACCTCGATTCAGGCAGTTTACGTGCCTGCGGACGACTTAACCGACCCTGCCCCTGCAACAACCTTTGCCCACCTTGATGCAACAACCGTTCTTTCGAGAAGTATTGCATCGCAGGGTATCTACCCCGCAGTTGACCCCCTTGAGTCAACAAGCCG
>JAZQLL010000190.1:0-5182 GCA_045542675.1 Oscillospiraceae bacterium | reverse complement strand
CCTGCGCCAATATTGGTGTGGCCTACCTCACTATTACCCATCTGACCGTCGGGAAGGCCTACATCAAGACCTGATGCGCCAATTTCGGTCAAGGGATTGGAAGAGAAGATGCGGTCAATATTAGGAGTTTTAGCCGAGAAAATAGCGTTATCCTTCTCGCCTGCATTTCCAAATCCATCTAAAATCATTAAAACCAAAGGTTTTTTGCTCATTTTTGTTCCTCTTTCTTATTTACTTGCAGCTTTTACAATAACACCAAAATCGGGTGCTTTAAGCGAAGCGCCGCCGATAAGTCCGCCATCTACGTCGGGCTGTGCGAGAAGCTCCTCGGCATTTTTAGCGTTCATAGATCCGCCATACTGAATTGTTACCTTATCTGCAACATCTTTTCCGTAAAGTTTAGCGATTGTTGCGCGGATGCATGCGCAAACCTCATTTGCCTGCTCAGCAGTTGCGGTTTTACCTGTTCCGATTGCCCATACAGGCTCATAAGCGATGATAACCTTTTCCATCTGCTCTGCGGTTACACCTAAAAGTGCAATCTTGGTCTGCATAGCAACGAGTTCTTCGGTTATTCCCTGCTCGCGCTGCTCTAAGTACTCGCCCACACAAACGATAGGAATAAGACCCTCTTCGAGTGCGGCAAGTGTCCTCTTATTAACTGTTACATCGGTTTCGCCGAAGTAGGTTCTACGCTCGGAGTGGCCGATAATTACATACTCTACGCCCATTTCTTTAAGCATAGGAGCGGAAATTTCGCCTGTGAAAGCACCGGATTTCTCGAAGTGGCAGTTCTCTGCACCAACCTTAATGTTTGTGCCAGCGGTTTCGCGGATAGCGGTTTCAAGGTCAACAAAAGGCACACAAATTACAACCTCACAATCCGCGCCTGCGACTTCACTTTTAAGTTCACTGATGAGTACTGCAGCCTCGTTGGGAGTTTTGTTCATTTTCCAGTTACCTGCAATAACTGCTTTTCTAAGCTGTTTATTCATTTTTATTTCCTCTCTTTAAACGGCAAATTTGCAGGCGGTTTTTCGCCGCCTGCAAGCCTAAACTTTCTTATTTTTCATTAAGACAAGCAATACCGGGAAGCTCTTTACCCTCTAAGAATTCGAGAGAAGCTCCACCACCGGTAGAAATGTGGGTCATCTTGTCGCCGAAACCTAAATTGTTAACTGCAGCGGCAGAGTCACCACCGCCGATAACTGTAACTGCATCAGTTTCTGCAAGGCTCTTAGCAACTGCGATTGTACCTGCGGCAAGTGTGGGGTTCTCAAACACGCCCATAGGTCCGTTCCAGACAACAGTCTTAGCGCTCTTAACTGCCTCTGCATAGAGCTGTGCGGTCTTGGTTCCGATATCAAGTCCCATCATATCATCAGGAATCTTGTCAGCGTCTACAACCTCAACATCGATGGGAGCATCGATAGGATCAGGGAACGCCTTAGCGATAGTGCAATCAACGGGAAGAAGGATCTTAACACCCTTTTCCTCTGCCTTAGCCATCATATCGCGGCAATAATCAATCTTGCTCTCGTCGATAAGAGAAGTACCTACGCCGTAGCCCTTTGCGGCTAAGAATGTGTAAGCCATACCGCCGCCGATGATAAGTGTATCAGCCTTGGTAAGAAGGTTTTCGATAACGGGGAGTTTACTGTCAACCTTAGCGCCGCCCAAGATACAAACAAAGGGACGAACAGGGGTTTCAACAGCGTTTCCAAGGTATTTGAGCTCTTTACCGATAAGGTAACCTGCAACCGCTTCCTTAACGTGAGATACAACGCCAACGGTTGAGCAGTGTGCTCTATGAGCGGTACCGAATGCATCGTTTACAAAAATATCAGCCAAAGAACCGAGTTCCTCGGAGAAGTTTTCGCCATTCTTGGTTTCTTCTACGCGGTAACGGGTGTTCTGGAGAAGCACAACGTCGCCATCCTTCATAGCTGCAACTGCTGCCTTTGCATTTTCACCAACAACATTATCGTCAGCGGCAAAAACTACCTCTTTTCCAAGTTTCTCGGAAAGAGCCTTTGCTACAGGAGCGAGGGAAAGTTCGGGCTTAGGCTCACCCTTGGGTTTACCGAGGTGAGAACAAAGGATAACCTTACCGCCGTCAGCAATTAATTTCTTAATAGTAGGAAGAGCCGCATTGATACGGTTTTCGTCGGTAATCACACCGTTCTTAAGAGGAACGTTAAAATCGCAACGAACAAGTACCTTTTGGCCTTTGACATTAATGTCATCAACTGTCTTTTTATTAAGAGCGTTCATTTATTATACATCCTTTCAAAATAATTCTTTTTATAACTCTTTTATTCTATAACATTTCAAATGATTTTTCAAGATAAATTTTTTACAAATTATGCCTTTTTTCCTAAATTCTTACTCAATCGAAAAGGGTTCCAAAATTTTGAAGTTTCGGAAAATTCCACTGGCGCAAAACCTCATAAACTCCGATGGCCACAGAGTTTGAAAGATTTAAACTTCTCGCCTCGGAAATCATCGGTATTCTGACACACTTTTCGCGGTTGTCAAGCAGCAAATCCTCAGGCAGTCCCCTATCCTCGCGGCCAAAGAAAAGGTAGCAATCGTCGGGGTAATTCACATCGCTGTAAACCTGCTTGGATTTTGTACTGAAAAAGTAAAATCTATCGGAATCATCTTTATGAATTTCAAGAAATTCGCTAAGGCTATCGTAATATGTTATATCAAGCATGTGCCAATAATCGAGACCTGCATGTTTTAATTTTTTATCGTCAACAGTAAATCCCATAGGGCGAACTAAATGCAGTCTGGCGCCTGTTACCGCGCAGGTTCTTGCAATATTTCCGGTATTTTGCGGGATTTGCGGAGATACCAAAACGATATTTATTTTAGACATATTTTTTCACTTCTTTTGTTTTTTATTATGATTTACGGGAAAGATATCTTTAGAAACGAAGGAAAGGAGAATTAATATGAAAATGACAATGTTCGGACAAAGAAAAAGCAGCGCAAACAAGGTTGCCACAGGCATTGCGCTCGGCATGGTAGCAGGTGCAACACTAGGTGCTATCGGCGCTTATAAAATGTCGGGCGTTTCATCAAATAAGATGATGAAAAATGCCAAGAAAAGTTTTAAGAAAAACGCCGACAAGGTTATGTACGGCGCGCAAAGCGTTATAGATGCTATCCCTAAATTTATGTCCTAAGCTTACAAAGGGATGATTTCATTTTGAAATCATCCCTTTTAAGTTTATTTCTGATAATATTCAAGTTCGGTTGTAACGACAAATTTAGAAAGATCGGTTATCTCGATATTTACATAGTCATTGTTGAAGATAAGGCGCCAGGGACGTGACTTACCATGCTTGAGTGTGCCAAATTCTTCCTTCGGGAACTCAAAGTATGCTCCGCCTATATTATCCTGATTAGGTGTTTCGATTGTAATATTACCTGTTATATCGTAAATCTCATGACCTGTGAAGTTACGGAAATATCCATCAACAATAAGGTCGCCATCCTCATTGAATCTGGCGTCATAACCGACAAAGTTTACTCCCTCAAGGCTTTCGCCCATTTCGTCAAATACCTCGAGTCTGCTCTCGTGCTTTTCGGTCATCTCCGCGGTCATCTCTTCTGGGTATGCATTGGGTCCATAACTTACGGGGCTTAAGGACTCAACATAGATAATGGCACCCACAAAAACTCCAAGCACTATAACTCCAAGAACAATGCACAAAGCCTTAATAAGCGACTTTTGCTTTTCTTTTGATTTATCTGTATTTTCATACTCTTCAGACTGTTTTTTCAGGCTCTCAAGTTCGTTTGCAACTATATCAATTTCTCTAAGGTCACGATTCTTTGCCATTTTAATTTCTCCTACGTTCTAAAAATTAACAAAGTCAGTATATCACAACATCAAAAAAAGAGCAAGAGATTTAATAATTTGTTTTCAAATTAAGGATATTACGCTCATTGGATGTTATAAATCCGATTCTACCATTAGCCTTAATTTTATTTTCACCGAGCATTTGGTTGGCTCTATCTATTATAGAGTAATAATTTTGCGAAACAAAGGCGGTGGCTTGGTTTAAGGTTACAGTTTCAAAGCGCATAGTTGCATAATTTAGTTTGTTTTTACAAGCAAAGGCTATCGAATAAGCAAAATTATCAATAGTCAAAGTGTTATAAACCTGCTCGGTTTTAACGAAATATTCGTATTTATCGGTTGTAGTATTGGGGATTGTAATAGCGTTACCCGAAATTGTATGGGTAAGTTTTATTTGTTCATCGGTAATGTTGAAGTAATCGAAAAACAGTACTGTTTCGCCGGAGTTTATGACAGGGTCATCAGAAGTTACATCAATGTGATAATAGTCATCATCAAGCCTTATCATATTCCACATATGAGCTCCGCCATCCATTTTTCCGACAACCGTAATGGTAGGCACGCCTGCTCTTAGCATAAGGTACTGAAATGCAAGCGAATATCCCTCGCAAACGGCAACGCCATCAACGAGAGGACCTGCCGCATTATGACTGTTATCGCTCTCTTTATAGCTTGTATTTGTTACTATATAGTTATGGACTATGAGTTCTTTTTCAAAGTCAGACATACTGTCATTGAGTTTTGAAAGGATTGCATCAACCTTAGCGTTAAATTTATCCTCAAGCGCTTTGATTTTTGTTACATTACCATTAAAAAGAGTATTGTTAAACTCAATTTGTTTAACCTTGCCACCTTCTCGGGTAATGATATGGCTCGGGCCATGCCAGAAGTGCTGAGGGTAATCGGCTTTATAAAAACTGTACGCCTTTTCAACCTCATTTTTTGTGATGTCAAAGTTGAAACTTATTTTTGTCTTATACCTGCCTATTTCACTTACAAATAATTTATAGGCTTTTTGCTCGGCCTCTGTTCCGTATCTTTTAAGTTGTTTCCAACCCAGGAAATTTTCTGCCGAAACAGGAGTTAGTTCCTTGTTAGCATTGGGTTTATCAGTAAGTTCAGGAATAACTGTTTCGGGTTTTACTGTTATCGGTGGATTTGAAGAGTTTTGCGCAGGTTTTTCCTCACCAACGGGTTTTTGCGGAGTTACAACTATCTCCCCTTGTGAAAGAGAGGGTTTTGATGAAACCGATGATGAATTTTTCGAAGAGGTTGACACCTTAGAGGAGTTTTTATTGGATGAGCTAA
>JAZQLL010000189.1:0-7124 GCA_045542675.1 Oscillospiraceae bacterium | reverse complement strand
TTTTTTACTATATATTTAAGCATATTAAACTGCTTGACGCCCATTTTTTCGAGCATTTGCTCACTTTTTTGCCTATCTTCCTCGGTGTTAAACTCGGGAATTAATGGCAGACGTACCATAATTTTCTCGGGCGGAAAAATCTCAAGCAATCTTTCAAGATTTTGAAGCATCAAAAAATTATCCTTGCCTGTGTATCGGCGGTAAATGTCGGGGTTGGTGTCCTTGCAATCTATATAGAAGAAATCGACGCACTCAGCCGCGGTTTTAACATTTTCAAACTCGACTGCAAGCGAGGTTTCAACACACAAGTGCCAATCCTCACCGCAAATAGCCCGAAACTCTTTAATGAAATCTGCATACAAAAGAGGCTCGCCGCCGCCAAAGGTCACACCGCCGCCCGAAGCCAAAAAATACAACTCGTCTATTTTGGTCTGATTATAAAGTTCCTCAGGCGTCATGCGGGTGTACTTTGTTTTTTCATCAAACGAGAACGGATTTATGCACCATTTACAGCGCAGAGGACAGCCATGGAAACAGACGAGCGAGGTCACCCCTCGCCCATCGATCTGAATTCGGTGACGCGAAACCGAAATAACGGGCGCCGTTTTTATAGTTCTCATCTTTTCGGAGGCGCTCCCATATATCTTGACTCGTTAGCAAGGTCACTTTTTGATTCTGGCGGAAGCTTTGTTACAGTTACTCCGATCATTTTGGTTTTGGAATCGTATTCTACTTCAACTCTGTATTCTACGCCGTCTTTTTCAAACTCGTATGTATCGGTATTAAGGCCCTTTATTGTAAGATGTTCCTTCCACTCAATCCGAAGTTCCTCTCTGAAACGACAGATACTATTAAGAGCCTCCGCCTCTGACATATTAATAAGCTCAGAAATATCGGGATGGGTCTGTATCTGCGAGGAAACCTCTGTATCATCAACCCAGTAGTTCGAATTATTATTGTAGTCCGGGGACATCACTGCACCAGTTGTCTGTGTGTAGTAACCCGATTCAGAGGACTCGGTATTTTCAGGAAAATTCTCGAAAAAATAATCTGTGTACGAACAGCCCGTAGAGGTTGCGATAAGCGCGGCAGCAATTCCTGCAACTGCAATCTTTTTGCCTTCCCTACTTCGTTTTAAAAGCTCGGCTTCAAGATACTTCAGTTCCTGTTCACATTTGGGGCAGGTTCCAAGACAGTCACCCTTATATTTACACTCCGATACTGCAAATTCAATATCGTTATTAAGGGCAATCTGTTTTCTTATCTCTTTAAGTATTTTACACTTGCTCTTACCGTTCATATCGTACCCTCCCTTTTAATATCTTCTTACCACTCGATTTTACTCTGCCTCGCCGCTATACAAAAGCCCCTGAGAGCCTTTTTCGCTTATAACCTTGGCGGGTATTCCCCCAATAGTCACACCGGGCTGCAGAAAATCCTTGTTTACAACCGCATTTGCGCCGATGGCAATATCGTCAGCAATCGTTATATCGCCGAATATTTTTGCACCGGGTCCTATATAAGTGTTGTTTCCGAGTTTCGGAGATTTAGAGCTGTGACCCGCGGCCGTTCCGATATTTACTCCAACATGCAGTCTACAGTAATCTCCGACTTTTGCGGCAGAATTTACAACGATAGTTCCTGTATGTGCGATGGAAAGTCCCTTTCCAAAAACATTGATAGGAATACTAAAGCCGCATTTCACTCCGAAATTATGAAGTCTTAACTTATAATAAAAGAACATTAATTTTCCGATAGGATCCTTGCGGCAGTTATGATAGTATTCGCATTTTCTTAAAATCCGCTCAAATCTCCAGATATAGTCCCAGGGTTTCGGGAAACGTCCCTTTTTATTAAGCGCTTTTTTATCTTCACAGAGGTATTCTTTAAGCATCTTTTTGCTTGTTATCATACACTAACACTCCTCTTAATTAAACCCTTCTATCATTTAAAAGCATCTTGACCTTTGACCCGTCAATCTTGCAGGCAATAACTGTTTCAGTAGCAGAATCTCCCTCATAGGTAGCACCGCTGGCAAGGAAAACATCACCTGTAAAGTAAAACTTAACGCTTTTATCGGCGGGGCGGTACAAATTCAGCCACCTGTCGCTGAAAAGTTCGGTCTTGTTTTTGCCGGAATTCTCAACCGAGTAGAACATGCCATTGCTATAGCCGATATAATGGGTATCGCCCACCGCCAAAATCGCCGTATCATTTATCTTTTTGGAAAGTTTGGGTTTATCATTTTTAACTGTTATAATGTAACTTGCCTCGAGGTTTTCGTAGCACAGTTCATCGTCATTATCCCCTGAAACTCGGGTATAACAGTTTACCGCACCATAGAGCTTGTCGCCCTCTTTGATTACTATGAGTTCGTAATTATCGTAGTCCTTCAGCTTGCTTTGAAGTTTTTCGTAGAGCTTTTTTTGTTCGGTCGAAACCTTGACTTCATCCGCCTCATTGCCAATCCACCTTAAGTAAATCACAATTGTGCTTTCGCGTTTTTTAGCGGTAAGCCTCTGAGTTGGAGCATCGGTTCTCATAAGGGTAAAGTCATCCTTATCAAGTCTTACAAATTCCTCGCCTGTTGCCGCTTTAAACTTAATATAATCGTTCTCGCCGTCGGTTAAAACAGGTGAGAATCGAGTAATATTTCGAGTGTTAATGCCCTCTGCATTACTCTTTTTTCCACTGCATGCACAAAGGGAAAATAGGCACGCCATAACACATATTAAACTCAAAATTTTTTTCATAAAATCACCATCCGCTTTTTATTATAGCACAACTATTTTATTTGAGCAAGAGAAAAGAGCGCCTTTACAGGCGCTCTTAAAATCATCCTATCTATTATTCCTCATAAGTATTATAATCGTTTCCTAAAACTTCACCGAATTCACAATAACCGTCAGGCAATAACTCGTCGCCAATGTCTATTCTCCGCTCATTCAAAAGCTGAAGCATAACATAATGAATTGTTAGCTTGTCTTGTTCTACAAGAGCATAAACGCTTGTTTGATCGTGTCCTAAAACAGTTACATAGGCGGGGTACTCAAAGTTCTCTGTATCAAACTTTACTTTTCCGTCAGCGAGAGATTTTAGGCGGCTGATTTCCTCATTAAATTCCTGCTCATTGTATGAAACGGCAAGATACATTTCAACATCCGCTGAGCCGACAATTCCCAATTCCCATTCGAAATAGAAGTCCTGAACCGACAGATTGGTAACATCTTTTGGGAAAAGATCGTCCCTAGCATCAGGATAGCGAATTTCAGGAAGCTCAAAAACTTTGCTATATTCCTCTACTTTGGTATATGTTTCGTGCCCAAAAGAGTCGTATGCACAACCACTGCAAACGCAAAGAGAAAACAATAAACCAATAACACATATTAAACTTAAACTTTTTTTCATAAAATCACCATCCACTTCTTATTATAGCACACCTCAAAACATAGAGCAATATTATAAGGATAAAAAAACAAGCCGCAGTATTGCGGCTTATTTTTTATTTCATCTTGTTAAAGGTTTCAATCCAAAGTCTTTTTAAAATCTCGTGACCGCAGGGGGTGGGGTGAACTCCGTCCATCAGCCAATAATCAGCTTCCGCAACCTTGCAAGCCTCGTCAAATGCGGGTTGTGTTTCAATGAGGGGCAGGTTATACTTCTCGGCTATTCTCTTAACTGCTGCCACCTTTTCAGCAACATCCGCTTTAAATCTCGGATATTTATCGGGAATCTCCTCGGTGTTGCAGGTTCCGCCGCCATGGAGAATGTAAGGCGCAATAAGCATTAATTTTATATCGGGCAGTGCCGCGTAAATTTCATCAAGCATCATCATGTACAGCTTCTCGAATTTTTCGGTAGCTATACCATTCTGATTGCTTACCTCGTGCCAACAATCATTAACGCCGATAAAGATACTGGCGTAGTCAGGCTTTAGGTTGATAAAATCTGCCTTGATTCTCGCATAGAGATCAATAACTCTGTTGCCTGCTATACCGCGGTTGATAAACTCATACTCATTCGGGCAATCTGTACCCAAACTTGCCTTTACCAAACTGGGATAGCCGGCGCCCATATCATAAAATGAATCGCGCTTTCTGCTGGTATCCGTTATAGAATCTCCAAAAAATAAAATTCTTTTTGACATAATAATGCCTCCTTAGAATGTCACTTACGCGCTTATTGTAGCACATAGGTTTTGAGAATGCAACCACTATTTAGGGACAAAAAAACCGTTTTTTACTCACAAAATGGACACCTTTTGCAAGGCAAACCACACCGAAGGTGTGTATATCATCAAAACTTTTGTTTTGCATATCATCAACTGTGAAACCGTTGTATAACATCACTGCGAAAGTTTTTGATACACGCAGAGCGGAATGATGTTGACCTATCGGTCAAATCCTGATGTTGCGAGTAAACTCGCAAACGAGGTTGTGTCCTTGCGTACACAAACACAAAAAGAACTGATCTGAAAACCTGATTTTCTTAAGTTTTTATTTAAGATTTAATAATGCATATACTTTTTGCGCCGTTCTGGAGAAAAAATAAAGGTCGATTTGTTTCTCACCATCATTTAGGTTTATACCTTTTGATACAAAAGAAATTTTAGAAGCGATAGTATTATCAATTTTATACTTTGCGACTGTTATAAAAAGATATTTAATGATGTATTCAGTATCGGTTATAATCAATGTTCCACCATTTGTTGGCATCAGTGCATTACTTTTGTGATATCTTATAACTTTAAATCTTTGCATTTTATCACCGCCTTGTGCGTATTATAGCATAAAATCGGAAAAGGTGCAAGATATAATGATGCATCGCTACGCGATATGATGCATTTGCTTCGCAAATATGCTGTCTTCGCTTTGCGAAAATGATGCGATGTTTACCAATTCATTAGCGACAGCGACATCATTCACGAAGTGAACATCATTAGCGATAGCGTCATCATTTGCCGTAAGGTAAACATCATTCCAAAAATAAAAAGCAAGTCTTTCGACTTGCTTTTTATTTTTGGGTGTTTTGAACTTAATCGCACGAATTATATTTGCCTGAAAATCGGGTTTATTTACTGTTATTTATTGAGGTCTTTAGCCTACAGCCAAAATGTATTTGTTAATCTTGTGCCAAAACGTGGATTCGAATACAAAATCACATCCATTTTCAGTATATCAATAATTTTTATTGGCGTATAGGTTTGAGAGTATTTAGATTGCGCATCCCCTTCTAATTGATGCGTTTCCTCGTTAAGATTATCCCATGTCCATAAATGTATGTATTCTCCTACAGAAAAAACATATTCCGTGGATTCAATTTTTCTATAAACATCCGCAAACCCCTCATAGACTTTATTGTTATTTAAAAAACATCGAACCATCATTCCATGAGTTTTTTCAATGTTTTCACGAATCAATGAGTTGGACTCTATAATATTACCTTTTAAATCATAAAAGTTTATCATTTCTATGCCCCGCAATCCTTTTGTTTGTATGAATATATTGTAACACATATTTGCACGAAGCGCAACATCGTTGGGCGAGTGCCCGCACCGTTTGCGGCGTAGCCGTAACATCGTTTGTGCGAAGCACAACACTGTTTGCCGAAGGCAACCTCGTTTTGTGTCCGCTTATTGAAAACGATGTTCTCGCTTCGCGAGAAATGATGTTGACCGCACGCGGTCAAACGATGTTGTGTCCTTGCGGACACAAACACAAAAAACAAAGCACTTCGCAAGAAGTGCTTTGTTTTTTGGGACCGACACTTAAAATGGAACCAAACTAAAAACCTGATTTTCTCAATATGTATTTTAAAATTTCAAAAAATCAATAAGGTGAAATTTCAGTTGCCATTATATAAATATCAAAACTTGAAACAGAAGCCATTCCAATTTTGCCGCTAACCGTAACAGTATCGCCGACATTGTAAGTTTTTGCTTCATCCTCCGTGATTGGTTTAAAAAAACAACCCGTGCTTCCCGATTCTAATTCAAGATAGGCATCGCACTCAAACCATGAGCGTAACATATATGCTCCGCCGATTTTTTCAATAGTAGATGTTACAGAAATATCAGCACCAACATATTCTTCTTCAAACAAAACACTATTTGATTCCTCAATTTCTTTAATTTCATCAAGTGTCATCTCTTTGGTTTCTCCGCTATTGGTAACTACGGTTGCCTTAATCTTTCCTCCTCCAAAACAACCTGCGAATAAGACTAAAACGCAACATAACACAACACCAATTGCCATAATTTTTTTCATAAAGTATACCTCCACAATAATATTGACCGATATTGGTTAATATGATTATATACCATAATCGGTTAATATGTCAATGGGGAGGATTGAAAAATTATGATTTCCTATGATAAATTATGGCAGACTATGAAAGAAAAAGGCGTTACTCAATACACTCTTATAAAAAAATATAACATTAGTCCCGCACAAATCACAAGATTAAAGCGAAACGAAAGCGTGAGTACCCACACGATTGAAATGTTTTGCAAAATCCTGAAATGTAATGTTGAAGATATTATGCAGTATATAGATGATGAGGAAATATAAAAAGCCGTGAAAATTCACGGCTTTTCGTTTTTTACTTATTCGATTTACTTTTTGCGGTTTTAATTGAAGCAATTAATAAAATTATAATTGTCGAACAAGTCTTATGGATCGACTTATAGGTTGCTTCATCAATATAGTCAGTTTTCAAAAGCATTTCAAGCCATTTCCCTGTTTCGTTTGCCTCTTTTAATGCTATTTCAAGTTTAGCAATGAAATCTGCACGACTATGACCGTATTTACTTTCTGCAATGTTGGCACAAACACTCGTAGCGCTTCTGCCAATTTGATTTGAAATTACTGTTTCGTGTTTTGCTCGCAGTTCTTTTGTCAGTTTCAAAACATCAACTGATAATTGCATAGATAAATCTGAAAGTTTATCCTCTTTCATTGCTATCACCTCACTTGCTAGAAAGATTATACCATACATTTGTACAATGTGCAATATCTCGCGCGAATGCGTGTATTTGCGTCGCAGACGCAACATCGTTGGCGAAGTCACATCGTTTGTGCGAAGCACAACACTGTTTGCCGAAGGCAACCTCGTTTTGTGTCCGC
>JAZQLL010000188.1:0-1788 GCA_045542675.1 Oscillospiraceae bacterium | reverse complement strand
AAAAATCACAAATCTTATCTACTGCCGCCTTAAAATCTCCTGAGCCGCACGGCATATAGAATCTCTCTTTGCCGTTAATATCAGCCTTTAAAATAAGCATTTCATCACTTATGGCATACCGCAGGCCCAGAAAATCCTTCCACATCAGAGCAATGCCGATACTATAGTCGCTGCAATGTGAATCGTCTTGATACAAATATTTCCTTAAAACATCAAGATCGCTGAGTAAAACGGGTTTAAACTCAAATACTTCCAAAAAATTCGCCTTCTCTATTCTTTATCTGTTTTTAAAATTTCCCTATATTTTTGGCGCATTTCTTTTGCCTTACCGCAGGTCATACTGCCCTCGCAACAAGGTCCGAATGCGCAAGCGGGTCCCGCGTGTGAAAACAGTTCGGGGGCTATTTTGCACACCTCTTTAAGCATCTGCTCTGCAACCTCTCTTATCTCCCACTGCGCCCTATTACAGCAACGATGTTTGAAGAAATTCAAGAGGCTACGAACATTCATTGTTACAACCATCTTAGTTTCGCAGGCATTAGGCAGGACAAAACGGGCATCTTCATTAGCGAGTTTTTCCGCTTTTTTATATGCGCTTTTTTCGTCCATTCCCTCTTCTATAAACTTCTTTGCGTGGTTCTCTTTTAAGATAGCCGCAAGTTTATCGTAATTTTCCTGGGCATCCTGCATTGATTTTATGAAAATTTCTTTTGCCTGAGGATCACTCTCAATTTCGGGAGGAAGAACAAAATCAAACATTTTTTCGCTTACATATCTCTGACTTTTAACGCTATATGATGCGATTCTATGTCTTGTTATCTGAGCCAAAAGTGCCCTCGAAACACCTTCTATTCCAAAGGTAAAACTCGCGTGCTCAAGAGGACTCTCATGACCTAAATCGGCAAGCATCTGCACAAAATCCCTTGCCTTCTCGTCTGTTAAATTATTCCCCAAATCCTCTATATTACTGCTGGAATAACAAAGTTTTGCCGCCTGCGCAACCGTTTTAACAGGATTATATGTATGTGTAATCAAAAAAACCTTTGCCGCCACTTTATTTTCCTCCAAACTTTTATTCACAATTAAATTTATTTTAACACTTTTTACTCACTCAGTCAACCGATTTATGAGATTTTAAGACTCTTGACTTTTACCTAATATTAGAATATATTTAATTTGTAATCCGTGGAGGTGATTATATGGTTAAAATTGGAAATGATTGGGATGAAATCATAGGCGAAGAGTTTGAAAAGCCATATTATAAAAAACTGCGTGCTTTTCTAAAAACCGAGTATTCAAGCAGAACAATTTATCCCAATATGTATGACATTTTTAACGCGCTTAGATACACCTCTTTCTCCTCTGTTAAGGCTGTTATAATCGGGCAGGACCCCTATCACGGTGAGGGACAAGCGCACGGTCTTTGCTTTTCGGTTAAAAAAGGGGTTATGCAGCCGCCTTCTCTGGTAAATATTTTTAAAGAACTTAACAGTGATTTAGGTTTAAATATCCCCCGTAAAAACAACGGCGAACTCACAAGTTGGGCAAAAAACGGAGTGTTACTTTTAAACAATGTTCTCACTGTGCGCGAGGCTCAACCGAACAGCCACAAGGGTTTAGGTTGGGAGCAGTTTACAGATGCGGTTATATCCGCACTTAACAAAAAGAAGGAGCCCGTAGTCTTTATTCTGTGGGGCGCTAATGCAAAGACCAAAGCCTCTATAATAACCAATCCGATTCACTTAAAACTTACCGCCGCTCACCCGAGTCCCCTCTCGGCATACAACG
>JAZQLL010000187.1:0-10938 GCA_045542675.1 Oscillospiraceae bacterium | reverse complement strand
TCAATGCCATTTTTACGCATTGAGTAAAACAAATCACAGAGTCTTTCAGGTTTATAACAGACACAAAGTCTACCGCCGAATTTAAGAAAACGCGATGCAAAAGCACAGACCCCCTCAATATCAAGGCTCTTCTCTTCGCGGGCGGATGCGCGCTCATTTTTCTCATACTCACCGCCGCTATTTTGCTTATAGTAGGGCGGATTACAGGTTACAAGGCTTAAACTCCCTGCACCAATTTCTTTATCAAAAACTGCATGGTCATTGGCATCGGCGCAAATCACCTGCATTTTTGAAAGTTCGTTTTTCTCTACTGCAAGCCTCGCGAGTGCAGCGGCATCCTCTTGGATTTCAACCGCATAAATCTTGCTCGCGCGGGAATTTTTGCACATTAAAACAGGGATAATTCCGCAACCTGTTCCAATATCGCAGACAATATCCTTATTTAAGGCAGCGGCAAAATTCTCAAGCAAAACCGCATCGGTTCCAAAGCGGTGTTCTTCGTTTATCGCGACATACATTCCGCCTATATCCTGCCAATTCGGCTGTAAAGTATTTTTACTTGTCATTAAAAAATCAACATCCTTGAATTCTCAAATCTCGGTGCAACGTCAAGTTCAAAATCAACGCCGCGAACAAGTCCGTTCTGTACTAATTTCAGGTTAACTGTTTCAAATGCAACCTCGGGAGTATTGTTTTGTTCGCTCAGATGTGCGAGCAAAAAGCGCCTATTTGAGCGCGAAATAAGTCTTGCAACTGTATCTGCGCACTGATTATTTGAAAGATGCCCGAACTCACCCGAAATTCGCTGTTTTAAGAGAAATGTATAAGAAAGATTGCAGGCGAGCATTCCCTCATCGTAGTTTGCCTCTATTATATTCAGGTCGGCGCCGCTTAAATTTTCAAAAAGTTCATCGCTTACAACTCCCGTATCGGTTGAGTAGACCACTATTCTATTGTCCGCCGTCTTTATCTTATATCCTACTGCATCATCAGCATCGTGCGATACCGAAAATGCGGTAAACGACATTTTATCTACTATGTATTCTTTATCCTTTTGAATTGGGGTAAGCCTTCCCTCTAATTCAGGGTGATGAAGCACTATACTCTCGCAGGTCTTTTGTGATGCGAAAACCTCTATATCGGTTTTTTTACAAAGGGTCACGATTCCTTTAATGTGATCAAAATGCTCGTGAGTTATTAAAAGTGAAGATATATCCGAAATGCCAATCTCATACTGCTCGAGAGATGCACATATTTGCTTAAAACTTATTCCGCAGTCAACTAAAAATGCCTGTTGTCCGTCGCCGACAAAAACACTATTTCCTGCGCTACTGCTCGAAAGAGTAAAAACTCTTGCCATAATTTTCTCCTTACAAAAAAAGCAAAACGGCAAAGGAGGAAATTTTCCGCCTTTGCCTGCTAAAATTTAATTTATATTGCGGCAGAGACCTGCGAATCCGGGATTTCAACCTTTTTAAAATCCGCGCCTAAATTACAAAGTTTAACCTCAAAATCTTCATATCCGCGTTCAATATGATAAATATCCTCTACCTCAGTTTCTCCATCGGCACACAATGCGGCGATAACAACCGCGGCGCCTGCTCTAAGATCCACTGCCTTTACGGGAGCAGCCTTGAAATTTTCAATCCCCTCAATAACCGCCATTTTTCCGTCTACCTTAATTTCAGCTCCCATCTTCTGAAGCTCATTTACATAGCGGAAACGGTTATCCCAAACCCCTTCTGTAACGGTGCTTGTACCCTCGGCAAGACAAGCGATAGCAACCATCTGAGGCTGCATATCAGTCGGGAATCCGGGATACGGCAGAGTTTTAATATCAATTTTAGAAAGTTTATTGGGAGCATAAATTCTGATTGCCTCATCAAACTCCTCAACTATAACACCCATAGCCTCAAGTTTTGCAGTTATGGGATTCATATGCTTAGGAATAACATTCTTAACAAGAACATCTCCACCCGTTGCCGCGGCGGCAACCATATATGTTCCCGCTTCTATCTGGTCGGGAATTATGGCATAATCGGTACCATGCATTTCACTAACGCCGTGAATCTTAATAACATCAGTTCCGGCGCCCATGATATTTGCGCCCATCGAGTTTAAGAAGTTTGCAAGGTCAACGATATGGGGCTCTTTGGCAACATTTTCCATAATTGTAACGCCTTTGGCTCTTGTGGCCGCGAGCATAACATTCATAGTAGCGCCGACGGACACCTTATCAAAATAGACCTGATTGCCGATAAGGTTGTCCGAATAAACATGAAGCATACCCTCTTCAATATCAACCTTTGCATTCAGTGCCTCAAATCCTTTGACATGCTGATCAATAGGACGAACACCGAAATCACATCCACCGGGCATAGAAACCTTGGCGTGACCATATCTCGCGAGCATAGCGCCCCAGAAATAATAGGATGCACGCATATTGCAGGTAAGCTCATGAGGAATGGTGGTTGTATTAAGATGTGTAGTGTCAATTTCAACGGTTGTTTTATCAATATAGCGGACTTTTGCGCCGAGTTCACTAAGGATTTTGAGCGTGGTAAAAACGTCCCTGATGTCAGGAACATTTTCAATGGTGCAAACGCCTTCTGCAAGCACGGTTGCCGACAAAATAGCAACTGCCGCATTCTTTGCCCCGCCTATTATTACCTCGCCTTTAAGCGGTTTTCCGCCTCGGATTACATACTTTTCCAAAACAGCACTCTCCCTGTTTTTATGTTAACGAAAAAATTCGATAAAATCACACAATAATTCGATTATATTATAATACACCCACACAAAATAATCAAGGGGTATTTCTATTTTTGTTGAGATTATTTTTGATTAAAAAAGTGCCTGTCTTTTTTCTATTTCGGAAACAAGTTCCCTACACACTTCCTTCTGTCTGTCGAGCACTTCATCGGTAAGCGCATCGGCGTTCTCTACCGCGTCAATACTGAAGGCATCAAAAACGGCTTTTTGGCAGAATAGTGCCGATTTTAAAAGTTCAATTTCCTTTGTGAGTTTTAAATTTTTTCTATCGTTTTGTCCAGACTTACATCTATCTCTATATTGCTTATTTATTCCCGCGAGTTGCTCATACTTGGTTTTTAGCGTTGGGTCAGAAGTTTTCCCTGCGGCAGATTTCATTTGTGATGCCGCCCAGCAAAGATAATCGCAGAGTTTATCGTCCGTATTTTTTTGTTCTTTCAAGCATCTCACCTCCTTGTATTATTTTTTGAATTTCGCAATTATTATATTCTTATAATATTTCTTTAAAAAACTTCAAAAAATCTTGTAAAAATTTGCAAAAAACACTTGCCAAACGCCTTTCTGTGTGCTATAATTGGTCGGTAAAACACACGCTTTGCAATTGTTGGGACAGTGCCTAAGTTTAGGTTACCTCTTCAAAGTGCGCAGAGCGGAGGTTAAAAAACTGTTAGGAGGAAAACAAAATGTCAGTAGTTTCAATGAAGCAACTTCTTGAAGCAGGTGTTCATTTCGGACACCAAACCAGAAGATGGAACCCCAAAATGGCTCGTTACATCTTCACAGAAAGAAACGGAATTTACATTATCGACCTTCAGAAGACCGTTAAATGTCTTGAGAAGGCATATATGTTTATCCGTGAGGTATCCGCAAACGGAGATGAGGTTCTCTTTGTAGGTACCAAAAAGCAGGCTCAGGATTCCGTTAAGGAAGAGGCTATCCGTGCAGATGCTCACTTTGTTAATGCACGTTGGCTCGGCGGAATGATGACCAACTTTAAAACCATCCGCAGAAGAATCGCTCGTTTAGAGCAGCTTCGCACAATGCAGGAGGACGGAACTTTTGATGTTCTCCCCAAGAAAGAGGTAGTTAAATTAAACCTCGAAATTGAGAAGCTCGAGAAATTCCTCGGCGGTATCAAAGAAATGAAGAAACTCCCCGGCGCTCTCTTTGTTGTTGACCCCAAGAAAGAGAAAATCGCTGTTGCAGAGGCTAAGAAGCTCGGTATCCCCGTTGTTGCTATCGTAGATACAAACTGCGATCCCGACGAGATCGACTACGTAATCCCCGGTAACGACGATGCTATCCGCGCTGTTAAGCTCATTGCCGGTGCAATGGCTGATGCTATCATCGAAGGCAGACAGGGCGAGCAGAGTTCTGAAGAGGCTACCGAAGAGGAAGCAGCTCCCGAAGCACAGGCAGAATAATGTACTAAAAACTTAGCCTTCTTTGCATTTTGCCTTGAAGGCTAAATCTTTAAATAGGATTTTAGGAGGAATTTAATATGGCATTCACAGCTAAAGACGTTGCATCGCTCCGTGAAAAGACCGGTTGCGGTATGATGGATTGCAAAAAGGCTCTCACAGAGGCCGATGGCAATATGGACAAAGCAATTGAGATTCTTCGTGAGAAGGGACTCGCTGCTGCACAGAAGAAATCAGGCAGAATCGCTGCTGAGGGACTTGTTTACGGTCTTGTTGACGAGGCTAAGAAGGTTGGTGTAATCATCGAGGTTAACTCCGAGACAGACTTCGTTGCAAAGAACCAGGATTTCGTTGATTTCGTTGCTCTTTGCGCAAAGACAGTTATTGATGAGAACCCCGCTGACGTTGAGGCTCTCTTAGAGGTTAAGGCTGCAGGCTCCAACGATACTGTTGCCGCAGTTCTTCAGGAAAAAGTTCTTACAATCGGTGAGAATCTTAAGATCCGCCGTTTCGTTCGTTTAGAGGGCGACCTCATCACCTATATCCACGGCAACGGCAGAATCGGTGTTATCGTTAAGTTTGATACCGATGTTGCAGGAAAAGACGGTTTTGAAGATTACGCTAAGGACATTGCTATGCAGATTGCTGCTGCAAATCCCCAGTACCTTGACAAAGCTGCTGTTCCCTCTGAGACAATCGAGAAGGAAAAAGAAATCCTTACCGCTCAGGCAATCAACGAAGGCAAACCCGCTAACATCGCTGAGAAGATGGTTATGGGTAGAATCAACAAGTTCTACAAAGAAGTTTGCTTAGTTGAGCAGGAGTTCGTTAAGGATGGCGACCTTTCTATCGCTAAGTACACCGACAAGGTTGCAAAAGAGCTTGGCGGCAACATTTCTATCGTTAGCTTCACCCGTTTTGAAAAGGGCGAAGGTCTCGAGAAGAGAAATGACAACTTCGCTGATGAAGTTGCTAACATGGTTAAATAAGTTTAGCAAAATTAAAAGCCTCCCGAGAAAATCGGGAGGCTTTTTATGTTTTTATTTTTTTAATCTTCTCTAAACTGCTGCTCATAAAGGGTTGTATAAATTCCGTTTAGGGCAATAAGTTCATCGTGTGAGCCCTGCTCTTTTATCTTACCATCAGATACAACTATAATATCATCGGCATTCTTTACAGTTGAAAGCCTATGCGCGACAACAAGAGTTGTTCTACCCTCGCAGAGTTTATCAAATTCTTCTTGAATTTCAATCTCGGTTGTATTATCAAGCGCGCTTGTAGCTTCGTCTAGAATAAGAATTGCAGGGTTCTTAAGGAAAATTCGTGCAATTGCGATTCTTTGTTTCTGACCGCCCGAAAGTTTAACTCCCCTCTCGCCTATCTGCGAATCGTAGCCATTTTCAAGCGACATAATGTAATCGTGAATCTTTGCCTTTTTAGCGGCATCTATCATTTCCTCTTCGGTTGCATCAATTCTGCCATACATTATATTCTCGCGTAGGCTGCCGTTAAAGAGGAAAACGTCCTGCTGAACAATACCGATATTATCGCGCAGCGAGTTTAAGGTTATATCACGGATATCGATTCCATCAATTTTAACACTACCCTCTCCGATAGGATAAAACCTCGGCAAGAGGTGGCAGATGGTTGTTTTACCGCCGCCAGAGGGGCCGACAAACGCTGTCTTACTTCCCTTCTTTACCTTAAACGAAATGTTATCCAAAACCGTATCGGAAGTTTCGTAAGAGAAAGTTACATTCTCAAATTCTATCTCGCCTTGCATATTATCATAAGGCTCGGCAGTTTCCCTCTCATCCTCTTCCTTCTGATCCATTATTTCAAGGAATCTCGTGAAACCGGTAGAAGCATTCTGGTACTGCTCGGTAAAGTTTGCAAGGGTTAAAACGGGGCTTATAAAGAGGTTTACAGAAATGATAAATGCCGAATAGTCACCAAAATCTATCTTGTTATTATAAAGGAATATTCCGCCTGCGATAAGCACGATAATATTAAAAATATCGGTTATGAAGTTGGTTGAGGAAAAGAATTTACCCATAGCGTTATAAGCGACCTTACGGGCTGCTATAAGGCTATTATTTCCATCAACGAACTTGTCTATCTCGGTTTCATCATTATTAAATGCTTTGGTTACCCTTATTCCCGTTACGCTGCTCTCTACCGCCGCCGAAATTTTAGCAATACTCTTTCTACTCTCCAAAAAAGCGGCGCGCATTCTTTTTCTGTAAAATGCGGCAACAAAAAGTAGCAGCGGCACGCAAGCAAACACGATAAGTGTAAGCGGCAGATTTATACTCATAAGGTAAAAGAATGATGCAAAAATCATTATACCCGAGATGAGCAGGTTTTCGGGACCGTGATGTGCGAGCTCGGAAATGTCCATAAGGTCATTAGTGAGTCTCGACATTATTTTACCCGTTTCATTCTCATCAAAGAAGGAAAACGGCAATCTCTGAAGTTTCTTAAACATATCAAGGCGCATTTGTGCCTGAATTCCTATGCCCATCATGTGTCCATAGTACTGCACGAAATAGCGAAGGAGCATTCGCACAAAATAAATAACCAAGAGCGAAATACCGAAAATGATTATCATTCTGATATTCTTTTCAGGGATATACACATTCAGCATACTGCGGGTAACGATTGGGTAAATCATTCCGAGCGCCGATATTAGTAAAGATGCCAGCATATCAAGAATAAACAACTTCATATGCGGCTTATAGTAACCTACAAATCTTTTAAGCATTATCCTTTAAGTCCTCTCGCTTGTCTGTCCATATCCTCTACAACGATGTCAAAAATTTCGCCAAGAGTACTACAATACTCTAGAACTTGCCAAGGTTCGTTTGTGTGAAAATGAATCTTGATAAGCTCCTCATCGCCTGTAGCGATAAGGCAGTCACCCTTGAAATTCGCTCTGAAATAAGCGTCTATTGCATCTTCATCAAGGTCCTCGCCCTCAATAAGAAGCTGTGTATCATATTTGTAGTCTAACATATAAATCACTCCTTTTATATTATTATAACACCATTTTTTTCTAAATTCAATAAAAAATGGGTGCGCAAACAGGCGCACCCTCATTTTTATTTAATAACTGCTCTATGGAAGACCTTTTTGCCTTTTTTAATCTTAACGCCTTCGGTAAGTTTTTCTTTTGAGATAACAACATTAATAGAAGTTACCTTCTCGCCATCTACCGAAACGCCGCCCTGCTCGATAAGTCTTCTTGCTTCACCGCGGCTAGCGCAAAGGGAGCAAGCAGACATAAGGTCGATTATGCCCATGCCATCTGCTGCCACATCCGAATCCGCAAGTTCGGTTGTGGGCATATTAGCATCGTCACCCTCACCCGAGAAAAGCGAACGGGAAACCTGCTTTGCCTTTTCGGCTTCTTCCGCACCGTGAACGAGCGCAGTAAGTTCAAACGCAAGGATTTCCTTTTTCTCATTGATGCGGCTATCATCCCATTTTTCCATCTCTTTGATTTCCTCGATGGGAATGAATGTGAGCATCTTAATGCACTTCATAACATCTGCATCATCAACATTACGCCAATACTGATAGAACTCAAAAGGCGAAGTCTTATTAGGATCAAGCCAAACTGCACCGCTCGCAGTTTTACCCATCTTTTTACCTTCACTATTAAGAAGGAGTGTGATGGTCATAGCGTATGCGTCCTTACCTGTCTTTTTACGGATAAGGTCGGTACCGAAGAGCATATTGCTCCACTGGTCATCGCCGCCAAACTGCATATTACAGCCGTAATGCTCGCTTAAATAATAGAAGTCATAAGACTGCATTATCATATAGTTAAACTCTAAGAAGGAAAGTCCCTTTTCCATTCTTTGCTTATAACACTCTGCTCTGAGCATATTATTAACCGAGAAGCAGGCACCAACCTCGCGGAGAAGTTCGATGTAATTGAGTTTCAAAAGCCAATCGGCGTTGTTTACCATAATTGCCTTATCTTCACCAAACTCGATAAAGCGCTCCATCTGCTTTTTAAAGCAGTCGCAGTTATGCTGAATGGTTTCGGCAGTCATCATGGTTCTCATATCGCTTCTACCCGAGGGGTCACCGATATGACCCGTACCGCCACCGATAAGTACTACAGGCTTATTACCTGCAAGTTGAAGTCTTTTCATAAGGCAGAGCGCCATAAAATGACCTACGTGCAGAGAATCTGCAGTGGGGTCAAATCCGATGTAAAATCTTGCGCCGCCACCGTTTACAAGGTCACGAATTTCCTTTTCGTCGGTTACCTGAGCAATAAGACCTCTTTCTATAAGTTCTTCATAAATCTGCATTTTATTTCCTCCAAAACATTAATTGGACTTTATTTATACGATATGGCGCAAGAGAACATTTTTTCTCCCTCGTCGCTTACTCCCTTTGCGATAATGCCTTTTTCATCCGATATGGCATACAAGTCGATACAAGCATCGGGCATGATTTCCCTATGAAAATCTATCTGAAGTGTATCAATTACCTCTTCTCTTTCGGGTTTTACGAGATTAAGCACAAAGTCTGAATATCTGATGTTATTAAGATGCATATTTTCATCAATATCGCAGTACTGCGGTTTGATTTGGGCATGCTCTGCACCAGTAATTTCAAAATCGGGGACTTTACGAAGTTTCTCCTCAAAATTTCTATCAAGGCAAAACTCCTTGAGGAGATGAATTTCTCCGCAAGGCGAAAGGCGGCGGGTTTCCAAATCCATAGTTACCCAGTCCGAAGTGCCTTTTGCAAGGACATTCCCTTCCCCGTCCTCAATAAGATATTCTCTTTGCAAAGTCACTCTGCCTGCGGGAAGCGGCCAGGTTTTTACAACGACAGTTTGGTGCTTTTTGATTTCGGAAATTATCTCAAATTTTACCTTTACAAGCACCCATAGGATATTTCTCTTTAATAAGTCTTCAAAACCTACGCCAAGCTCTTCGGCGTGCGCCCCTGCGACCTCTTGAAACAAATCAAGAATTGAAGATGGCTTTATTTTGCCGAAGCAGTCAAAATCCGAGGCGCGCATCGAAAAACTATTAGAATATATTTTATTCATTCAGTACACTCTTTCAAGAAAGAAAAGAGCCGTTTAGACTCTTTCCTTAATCTCAAATTCTAGTTTATTTACGAACTCATCAAGAGTCATTGTAACAGTTTCGTCAGTTGCCATAGAACGAACAGAAACAGTTTTTGTTTCAACCTCTTTAGCGCCGACAATAACCATATAAGGAACTCTATCAACCTGGCGAGCTTCACGGATCTTATAGCCGATCTTCTCATTTCTGTTATCAAGTTCACAGCGGACTTTATTTGCGCAAAGAGTTTCATAAATTTCGTTTGCAAAGGATTCATCAACACCGGGAATGGTCATAACCTTAACCTGTGTTGGAGCGAGCCATACGGGGAATTTGCCTGCATAGTGCTCGGTTAAAATTCCCATAAAGCGCTCAATGGAGCCATAGCAAACTCTATGAATCATAATGGGACGCTGTTTGTTATTGTTTTCATCAACATACTCGAGTTCAAAGTTGATAGGCATCTGGAAGTCAAGCTGAATGGTGCCACACTGCCAGGTTCTGCCCAGTGAGTCTTCGAGGTGGAAATCGATCTTAGGACCGTAGAAAGCGCCGTCTCCCTCATTGATTGTGTAAGGAAGACCGAGTTTCTCTAAAGCGCCCTTAAGGCCCTCTGTTGCTGCCTCCCAATCCTCATCGCTACCCATACTATCCTCGGGTCTTGTTGAAAGCTCGATAAAATACTTAAATCCGAACTTTTCATAAACCTCGTTAATGAGGTGAACAACATTCATAATCTCATCAGTTACCTGCTCGCGACGCATAAAGATATGCGCATCGTCCTGAGTAAAGCAACGAACACGGAACAAACCGTGGAGCGCGCCCTTCATCTCGTGGCGGTGAACAACACCGAGCTCGCCTACTCTAAGGGGAAGTTCGCGATAGCTATGAGGCTGATTTTTATAAACCATAACACCGCCGGGGCAGTTCATAGGCTTAATACAGAAATCCTCCTCATCAACCTTTGTTGAGTACATATTATCCTTATAGTGATCCCAGTGACCGCTTGTTTCCCAAAGGTGACGGTTCATCATAAGCGGAGTTGAAACCTCTACATAACCGCTACGAGCGTGCAGTTCTCTCCAATAATCGATAAGAGCATTCTTAAGCTGCATTCCCTTAGGAAGCACGAAAGGAATTCCGGGAGCCTCATCGCTGAACATAAAGAGACCCATTTCCTTACCGATTTTGCGGTGGTCACGCTTTTCTGCCTCTTCAAGAAGTTTTAAATAGTCATCGAGTTCTTCCTGAGTTCTGAAAGCGACGCCGTTAATTCTTGTGAGCATCTTATTTTTCTTATCGTTTTTCCAGTAAGCGCCCGACTGCTGAGTGATTTTAAAAGCCTTGAGAGCCTTTGTATAGCAAAGGTGAGGGCCGATGCACATATCGACATAATCGCCCTGTTTAAAGAAGCTGATTTCAGCATCGGGATCAAGGTCGCCTATATGCTCAACCTTATACTTTTCGCCACGCTCCTCCATGTGAGCAATAGCCTCCTCACGAGGAAGGATATACGGTTTTAAAGGAAGGTTCTCCTTTACGATTTTGCGCATTTCTTTTTCTATATTCTCGAGATCTTCATCTGTGAGTTTAGTATCTCCCAGATCAACATCATAGAAAAAAGTCGGAGGCCAAGCGGTCTTAGGAAG
>JAZQLL010000186.1:0-2725 GCA_045542675.1 Oscillospiraceae bacterium | reverse complement strand
CCTAAAAATGCCGCACCTATGATGCCTGCATCGCCGAAAAGCTGGGCAGCACAGATTTTAGGTACAACCGAGAGATTTTTGCAAAAACTCTCGCCCTTTACCTTTTCCCTTATCGGTGCGAGCAAAAACTCGCCTTCTCTTGAAATTCCACCGCCTATTGCGATGATTTCAGGCTGCAGTGTGTTTATAAGGTTTCCTAAACCTACCGCGAGATAGGTGGTGTACCTGTCTACTACCTCGAGTGCTGCTCTGTCGCCGAGCCGCGCAGCATCAAAGGCAGTCCTGCCGTCGATTTTCTCTGCCTTTGCCATAATAGAATCGGGATTTTTTTCTATGGCACTTTTAGTCTGGCGGATAAGAGCCGTAACCGAACCGTAGACTTCAAAACATCCGCGCCTGCCACAGTTGCACATTTCACCGTTCATATCAATAACGATGTGTCCGACCTCGCCGCCTGCGCCGCTTACTCCATCAACTATCTTGCCGTCCACTACAATTCCGCCGCCGATTCCGGTTCCGAGAGTTATCATCATAAAGTCACGAGCGCCCTTGCCCGAGCCGGCCAAAAACTCGCCCAAGGCGGCGGCGTTGGCATCGTTGCCGAGCCTGAATTCCAGTCCCGTTTTTTTCTCAAGCATATCGGCAAGAGGAAGGTTGTTAAAATCGAGATTTCCCCAATATCTGACAATACCGTTTCTGCCATCAATCGAGCCGGGCGAGCCTACTCCTGCACCGCTAATGTCGGAAACCTTAAGCCCTGCAGACTCTATCGCCTCGAAAACTGCATCTGCCATATCGCTTGCTATCGCGTCAGCACTTCTCGGCATAGCGGTTTTTCTGCTCGCGCGGGAAATTATACTGTAATTTTCGTCAACCACACCAACCTCAATGTTGGTGCCACCTAAATCTATTCCAACCCTGTACATAATGCACCTCAAAAGTTTGTCTTTTCTACATTATACATTGTTTTTATAGGGTATTGCAATCTTTTTTTACAAAAAAAGGCAAACACCCATTGCGGTAAGTGAAAGATTGTGGTAAAATTGACATATCTAAACAGTAAATCGGAGAACTTTTGCGGTTTACCCATAGAAACGGAGATGAAATTATGAGTAGACTTACGCTCAAATCGGAAAACAGAGCGCAGGCAGTTATTGATAATATCTATGATACCATGCGCCGCCGAATTGAAGCAGACCCGCCGGGAGTTTGCCCTGTGGATATGGCGCACAGTTTTGTGTCGCTGTGCCATGCGCAGTCTTGCGGAAAATGTACCCCTTGCCGAATAGGTTTGGGGCAGATTAAAGCGCTTCTTACCGATATTCTCGACGGTAGTGCTAATGAAGAAACCTTTGAGAATCTTAAATCGCTTTGCAAAGTTATCGTAGAATCTGCCGATTGCGTCATCGGAAAAGGCGCCGCCTCGCTGGTGCTCGATAGTATATCGGCAAACGAAAAGGATTTTATTTCACATATAGAAAAGGGCATTTGCTCAAGTAGCTTTGAAGCACCCGTTCCTTGCAGTAGCCTTTGCCCTGCAAACGTTGATATTCCGGGCTACATTTCGCTCATTTCGGAAGGCAGACTTGATGATGCTGCCCTTTTGATTCGTAAAGATAATCCCTGGCCCATTGCCTGCGCATATATTTGTGAGCACCCCTGCGAGTCGCATTGCCGCCGCAGTATGATGGATGCTCCCATAAATATCCGCGGACTTAAAAGGTATGCGGTTGATAACGAAAAAGAGGTTAAAAACCCGGCTCCTTACGCCAAAACAGGCAAAAAAGTTGCCGTAGTCGGCGGCGGACCTGCTGGTCTTACCGCGGCGTATTACCTTACCCTTATGGGTCACGAGGTAGAACTTTTCGAGAGCCATAAGAAACTGGGCGGAATGCTCAGATACGGTATCCCGAGTTATCGTTTTCCCAGAGAACTTATAGATAGAGAAATTGAAAATATCCTCTCGGTCGGAATAAATGTACATACAGAAACTAAGATCGGCCGAGATATTACCTTAAATGACCTTTGCGAGCAGTACGATGCGCTTTATATTTCAATCGGCTCGCAGGGTGATAAAAAGGTAGGTATGGAAGGCGAGGACGCAAAGGGTGTAATGTCGGCGGTGGAACTTCTCGGTGCTATCGGTGACGGAGAAATGCCCGACTTTACGGGTAAAAATGTTGTCATCATCGGCGGCGGCAACGTTGCTATGGATGCAACCCGTACTTCTGTGCGCCTCGGCGCTAAAAAGGTTACCTGTGTTTATAGGCGCCGTATGGTCGATATGACCGCTCTGCCCGAAGAGGTTGAGGGCGCGCTGGCGGAAGGCGCAGAAATCTTAGAACTTGAGGCTCCCGTCAGAATTGAGGTCAGCGAAAAGGGTGAGGCAACTGCACTTATTTCCCAGCCTCAGATAATCGGTCCTCTTGATAGGGCATACCGCCCCAGACCAAATAACGCAAACCTTCCCGAAAGAAGAATTCCTGCTGATATAATCATTCTTGCAATCGGTCAGAACACTCAGGATATAGGCTTTGAGGATATGGGCATCGAGACCAAGTGGGGCAACGTTGTAACAAATCCTGACACCTCTCTGCCCTCGAATCCCAAAATTTTTTCGGGCGGTGACTGCGTCAGCGGTCCTGCAACCGCAATTAAAGCGGTAGCGGCAGGTAAGATTGCCGCCGCAAATATCGATAACTTCTTAGGCTTTAATCACGAAATA
>JAZQLL010000185.1:0-1576 GCA_045542675.1 Oscillospiraceae bacterium | reverse complement strand
ATTTCGGCAAAAACATCTATAATTTCCTCAAACTCCATATCGGGCGAAATCGATACGGTATACTTTTTAGAAATGTGTTCCTCCATATCAACTATTTCGAGTAATTTGCTGTCACAGTCGGACTCAAAATCGGTGCAGTATGCATCACAGACAAACTCAAATTCATCCTGCCTCTTTATATCGGCGCAGGCTTCCATAAACACCTCGATAGCAACCTCACTATTTTCCGCCCTGTCGCTCGGCTCGGCAGACATTCTCACAATATCAAGATGAATATCAGCTCTGTCACCCTCCTCTGCGCCGGGTGCGGTCATAATATGGTTGATCGGCAGGGTGTAATTTAAGGTTTTTACCTCGTCGCTCTCCTGCGGCATATAAACTATGCAAAGCGCAATCTCGCCCTTTAAAATAAGTTTACCAGAAACTATCTTACTGTCGGTGAGCATGGGGGTGGCGTTCATTCTCAAAACCTCGCCAATCGGTGCTCCCGACACCTCATACTCTTCCATAACGGTAAAGTTTTCGCAGACGCAGTTTACCGGCACAACCGCCGTTCTTCTATCTTTTTTAACCTCAATGCCCTCGCCCTCAATATCGGATATAAGTTCCAGTTTTTGTCTGCTTTTGGCGCACACCCGAGCAGAGAGTGATGCTCTGACCTCAAAACGCCGAGCACTTAGCGCCCTGCAGTTTACATACTCACATTTAAGCGCCACACTGACCGTAGCATCAGCAGATTCAGATGACATTTCGCAGTTTTTGGAGAATGGGAGTTGTGTTTCAAAACTTCCTATGTTGCCGTCGGCAGTGAGGTACACCATCCGCAAAAACGCCGTTCCCGAGATAACGATTCTCGAATTTTCCGCTCGCTTTGAGGCCACCCTGGGTGTTAGTGTGCATTTTAATATCCTTTCAATATCGCCGCAATAATCGGGCAGTACTATATCGCTTTGCACCCCTATTTCACACACAGTGTTGCAAAGCGTATGCTGCCTTAAAAACTCGCTTTTCCGAGTGTTCAATTCCATATTTTTTCCTCCTTTTTTAATCTCTCTGTTATCAAATATATATGTTTTTTCCCTGTAATATTCCGTTCACAGAATGTTTTATTGACTTTTCGGGAAATTAGTATAAAATATAAATTAGGAAAGTATCGCAAAGGAGTGACTCTGTAATGAAGTTTAAAAAAATATTGCTTATTGTAAATCCCAAAGCGGGACTAACCAAACATCGTTATAATATTTTTGATATAATTGAGTCATTTTGCGAGCGCGACTGCGTTACCACAACTCTTTCAACCCTCAAAGAAGGTGACGCCATTAAATATGTCCGCGAAAATGCCGCAGAGCACGAAATGGTTGTCTGTGCGGGCGGTGACGGAACTTTAGACGAAACCGTTTCTGCACTTATGGAGCAGAAACTTAATATTCCCATGGGTTATATTCCGTCGGGCAGTACCAATGATATGGCACGTACCCTCGACATTCCGAGGAAGCCTAAAAAAGCGGCAGAACTCATAATGGATGGTGAGCCGAAGCCTTTCGATGTTGGAAAATTCGGCGACAATAGGTACTTC
>JAZQLL010000184.1:0-14539 GCA_045542675.1 Oscillospiraceae bacterium | reverse complement strand
AAATGGACAGGTTCCCGCCGAGATTTTTGAGGACGAGATAGCCTTTTCCTCTTCCGCCACCTCTATGAATGAGGTGATTTGCTTCTATTCGGGGTATCAGATTGCCGAGCAGATTTTAAATTTCAAAACCATCATAAAACTTGAGCCGCGAATGGCAAAGCACTACAAAGGCAGTTTAAAGCAACTTGCATTTTTGCCTTTTTATCACGTTTTCGGGCTTTTTGCGGTCTATTTCTGGTTTACCTTTTTTGGCAGAACGCTGGTTTTCCTTCGCGATATGTCGGCGGATACAATTTTAAAAACCGTAAAGCGCCACGAGGTGACCCACATTTTTGCAGTGCCGGTACTCTGGCACACCATTGAAAAGAATATTCTTTCTAAGGCCGCTCAGGGTGGCGAGGGTAAACTTGAGAAACTTCAAAAAGGCATCAGGTTTACAACCGCACTTCAAAATGTTTTTGGCGGTTTTGGTGCCGAAATATCTAAAGTTATAATGCGCGAAGTTACCGATAAACTTTTCGGCCGCTCGGTTATGTTTTGCATAAACGGCGGAAGTTATATAAAGGATTCGGCTCTTCGCCTTTTGAACGGAATCGGATATAATACATATAATGGCTACGGAATGAGCGAAATCGGTATCACCTCGGTTGAACTTTCGAGAAAGCCCAAACAGAGAAATCTAAATTCTATCGGCAAGCCGTTTGACTCGGTTGAGTACCGCATTGATGAGCGTGGCATTTTGCAGGTCCGCGGCAGTTCGCTCTGCACAAAAAAACTTGTAAACGGCAGCGAGGTAACTCTCGGCGGCTGGTTTGACACCGGCGATAAAATGAGAGAGGAAAACGGCAGCTACTATATAGATGGCCGCCTTTCTGACATCGTGATCGGAGAAAACGGTGAAAATATAAATCCCGATAATATCGAAAAACTCTTTAGTCTTGAAGGCGCCCTGCAGTATTCTGTGCTGGGTCTTTCAAAGGGTCAGGCGCAGGAACTTTCGCTTGTTGTACAGGTGCCCGAATTTATTTCCGAGGAAAAACTCGGTGCCATTAAAAATGCCGCTTACGAGACAAACAGCACATTAGACTCGTCTCAGGCGGTAAAGAAATTCTATTTCACAACCGATGAACTCTGTCCCCCGACCGCAATAAAGGTAAGCCGAAAACAACTCATTAAAAAGATCGAAGCGGGCGAAGTGAAACTCGTTTCCTTCTCGGATATGACTGCGACGGCAAAAAGCGGTGAGGATTCGCCCTTCACCAGTGAGGTGCGCTTTATTATGGCGGCGGCTCTTGAGGTTGACGAGGAAAAAATCGGCATAAACGACCATGTTTTCTATGACCTCGGCGCCACGAGTATACAGTATTTTACACTCCTTACAAGACTTTCCGAGCGTTTCTCCATATCGGATTATAAAGAAAATGACAAGTATTGCTATACACTCAAAGAAATTTGTGAATATATAGAAAAGCGGATATAGTATGAAAAATAAGTTTTTTGTAAATTTTATAGTCGGCTTTGCAAAGACGCTGGGATTTATTCCCACCATGCTTTATTTTAAGCCGAAAATAGTAAGGGAAAAGGGCGCACCCGCCCGCCTGCCAAAACCTTGTATAGTTGTTTCAAACCATAAGTCGCTTATGGATTTTGCACTCTATCAGATGGTGTTTTTCTTCCGCACAATTCATTTTTTAATGGCGGAAGTTCTTTATAACAAGAGCAAATTCTTCTCTTTTTTGCTAAACTCTGTGGGTGGAATCCGCGTTGACAGAGACGATAAGGACTTTTCCTTTGTGTCCGAAAGTTTAGAGGTTTTGGACAGTAAGGGAACTGTCGGAATATTCCCCGAGGGAAGACTTCCGGTGGGCGGTAAGCCGTTCCCGTTTACTACCAGCACCGCGTTTATCGCAAAGCACACAGATGCCCCGATAGTGCCTGTTTACACCGATGGGAATTACGGGATTTTCAAGTCGGCGAGGGTGTACATAGGAAAGCCCATCTACCTTTGGGAACACGCCAAAGAGGGACTTTCGGATAGCGAGCAGATAGAATATTTGACGAGACTTTTGGAGCAAAAAATATATTCACTCCCCGACGAAATAGTAAATAAAAAAGAGGAAAATTAATGGAAAAAGGCCACAAAATTTTTTCATTTAAAAGTTTGCCGATGGATATGGCAAGGCTTGTCTGCGCCCCTCTTGTCGTTTTTTGGCGAATGAAGAGGATGACTCCCGACGGCAAAAAATATAAGGCAAAAATAAAAGGCGGCGCAATAATCGCCGCAAATCACACCTCGTTTGCCGATCCGTTTATCGTAGGTGTAACATTCTGGTACAGAAGGCTATATTTTTTGGTCGCTGAGGTTGTTATGAAAAGGGGTCTGCGCGCGCTTTTGTTAAAGGGCGTCGGAGCCATTCGTATAGACCGAAACGCCGCAGATATTGAGGCGGTAAACAAATGCATAGATAAGCTTAAACAAGGCTATCTTTTAACGGTTTTTCCCCAAGGTGGAATTCACCGCGATGATGACATCGAAGCCATTAAATCGGGCGCCGTTTTAATGGCGCTTCGCTCGGGTGTACCCATAATTCCGATGCATATTCTTCCTAAAGAAAAGTGGTACAGTCGTAGGCGGGTTGTCATTGGAAATACGATAGATCCTAGAAAAATGTGTCAAAAAAAGATGCCCAGTACACAGGATATAAACAACATTTCTGCAGCACTTGTAGAGGAACTCAACCGTTGTAAGAATGCTAACAGTTCGGAGGATTAAAATGAACACTTTTGAAAGACTTTTAAAGGTTTGCGATGCGGTTTTTGAAGGAGAGATTGATACATCGTCGGTAACCTTAGATGCAAGCCTTCACGATGATATAGGCATTAATTCCATTGGGCTTCTTTATATGGCGATGGCGCTTGAGGAGGAGTTTGAAATAAAGTTTGTGAATGAGGATTTTGAGGGCCTTAGCACAGTTAAAGATGTTATCGCCATCATAGAAAAGAAGGCTAACTGATGAAATTTGATGTTAAAGAGCCGCAGATGGGTGACATCGTAAGGGTTAAGGTGAGTTTCTATTATCACTACGGAATTTTTGTTTCCGAAAATGAAGTGATACAGTTTGGCCTTGCCGATGGTCCCTCGAAATCTGCCGATGAAATATTTGTGCTCGCATCCGATGTTGACACCTTTTTAATGGGTGGCGAACTCGAGGTGGGTGAGGCAGATGGCGACGAGAAAAAGAAACTTCGCTCACGAGAGGAAATAGTAGAAATCGCCCGAAAGAGAATTGGAGAGGGCGGCTACGATATTCTGCATAATAATTGTGAGCACTTTGCTACTGACTGCGTCTTTGGTGAAAGCAGCAGCTTTCTCGATGCGGTCAGAGAAAAATTGCGCCGAAAACTCGGCAAATAACCAATGTGATCCTTTCCGCTGAAGGCGGATTAATTATAGAAAGAGAGTGATTTTAATGTTGTGTTACAAATGCAACGCCAAGCTTCCCGATGATGCAAAATTTTGCGGTGTATGTGGGTGTGTTATAGACAGAACTGCAGTACAGGAAAGCCCTGCTCCCGTAGTTGAGAGCGAGTCCGGTTATGAGGCGCCCATCAGTATTCCCGCTCCCGAAAAGGAAATCACAGAGAATGATATTCCCGAGCAGTACAGACCGCTCGGCGCCTGGAGTTTCTTTGGACTTCAGCTTCTCTATGCGGTGCCTATCGTAGGAGTTATCTTCCTTATTATTCACAGTTGTAACAGCAGTAACCTTTGCCGCCGCGGATTTGCCCGTTCACATTGGTGTGGATATCTTATTGTAGGAATTATATTCCTGGTGATTCTATTCCTATCAGCAATTTTAGGTATTGGTGTGCGCGAAATGCTTAGATAATAGGTAAAACAAAAAACCACCCGCAAGGGTGGTTTTACTTTCTAAAATGTTGCATTGTTTCATAAAATGGTCTATAATAAAATTACAAGTTTACGAAGCGGAGGTGAAGGATATGTGGATTTTTCTCGGAATTGTAGGCTTTTTAGCGCTTTTAATTACTGTAATTCTGCTTTTGCCCGTTTATGTCGTTATTAAGTCGGACGAGGAGGAGGGCATTATCCTTCGCTATAAGTTTTTGGGTAAGACGTACGGTGAAAATCCCGACCCAAACAATCCGATTATAAAGACCCTTAAAAAAGCGGCGGGTCTTTCGCGACTCGAAAAAAAGGAAATGAAAAAGAGCACCAAAAAGAAAGGCTATTTTGATACCGTCCGCGAGAGCCTTGCGCTCATTTTGGATTTGCTTAAAAAAATTCTTGACCTTTTAAAACTTTGCAAGGTTAAGAAATTTTATATAAATATTGTTTCCGCCGAAGAGGATGCGGCGCAGGCGGCTATAAATTATGGCAGGTATTGTGCCGTCGCCTCGCCCGTAATTGCGTTTATTGATGCCAATCTTAAAATCGGCAAAAGGGGCAGAGATATAAACATATCCTGCGATTACGATAAAAAAGAAGCGGCTTTTGATTTTGATATTTTGCTGATGGTTCACCTGTCGAGAGTACTCTCGGCGCTTGTAAAAGTCATTTGGGAAGAGGCCAAGAGAGATTCAGAGAGAAGGCTTGAGGCTGACCGCAGAAAAAGAGCGGCTATGCAGCGAAAAAGTCAAGAATCCTCTTCAAAACCTCGTTCATAGTGTCATAATCACTTGTTAAAAGGGCGTGATTCGCGCCCTTTATGTTTACAAAGGTGCAGGTAGGGCAGTGCCTTGCGAAGAGTAATTGCGGCTCGTTATTTACAACGCGGTCGTTTTCCGCAGATAACAGCAAAATGGGGGTTTTAATTCGGCTTATGGTCTTGCTCGAGAGCGCCGCCTTGCGAACGGTAAGCGAGCCATGTACCCAACCGAATGACATCGGAGTTGTCTGATACATAGGATTTTCGCGGCGCATATTAAGGTTGTACTCAAATCGTGCGCGCGATGAGTCATGGGTCTTTTTGTAAACGACATCGGGATTAAATTCGCTAGAGAGCGGAAACTTTTTCTTACCGCCTAGAAATAGCCTTCCTGCACTGACTGACCATCTGGCGATATGGGTCGGAACGGCAGCAACAATCGGCTCAAACATAGGCGCCGAAAGAACGGCTTTTTTAATCTTTTCGGGATAGGCGGCAAGATACAGTTCGGCTACAACACCGCCCATCGAGTGCGAGTAGATGTACAGGTCGGAGCCGTTGCTGTTAGGGATTACAATCTCGTTTATAAACTGATTTAAGTCCTTGATATAGTCGGAAAATCTATCAACGTGCAATAGCGTGAGGTTATCTGTAAGCCTGTCCGACAGTCCGTGGCAGCGCTGGTCATACATAAAAACATTGTAGCCTTGATTTAAAAGGTAGTAGGTAAATTCGTAGAACTTCTTGGTAAACTCCGAAAGCCCATGCACAATAACAACCGAGCCGCGAGCGTTTTCGCATAGAAAATACTCGTAGTGAAGGCGGCAGGAGTCAAAGGCGGTCATTTTGCCGCTATGCATATAAGGCGAGAGTTTGTCCTCTATTTTTAAGATAGCCGAGGGAAACTGCTCTTCGCTTATGATTTTTAAAGTAAAGTTCGGAGTAAAGCGCATGGTGTAGTGCTCCTTTGATTAATTTTATGAAAAGTAGGTGATAATAATGGTATCTGTAAAAGTAAAGCGGGGTAAAAAGCCACTGATAACCGTTATTATTGCCTTTTTAGTTGTTTGTATGCTGTCCTTTGGCGCCACAACGGTCATTTACAACAGTACATTCTCAAGGTATGACTGTAACGAGTGCGGACAAAAGTTTAGCCAGTCGCAAAAAAGAACCTATTACTCGGGAAAAAACCTTATAACCGGCTATCTTGTAGAAACGGGAGCCGCCGAGCGAAAAGATGCTCTTATTGTACTTGCGCCGGGACATAACGCCTGCAGCGAGGATTATATTTCTCAAATTGACGAATTAAATGCGCTTGGGTGGTCTGTGTTTGTCTTTGATGCAACGGGAGTTTGTGCATCGGAAGGAAAAAACTGCGTAGGATTTTTGCAAGAGACCTTGGATCTTGAAGAGACGCTAAAATATATTGAAAAACAAAACCGTTTCGGTTATAATGATATTGTGCTTATGGGTCACAGTAAAGGGGGATATGCCGCCTGCTGTGCACTTGAGAGCGATTTTGATATTGCGGCGATAGTTTCAATCAGCGCGCCCAATAGCAGTATGGATGCGGTAATTTCTTCCGCCGAGCGATATGTAGGACCCTTAGCATACTTAAATTACGGACCGCTCTGGGCGTATCAGAGTATGCTTTTCGGAAGCTCTCGGGTGAACCTGCGTGCCGATGAGGTAATTTCAAAAACCGATGTGCCCGCCTTAATCATTCACGGAGAAAATGACGAGAACCTTCCTAAAGATAGGTTTTCTCTCATTTCGCACAAAGGCGAGATAAAGGGCGAAAACACCGAGTTCTTAAGTTTGCCCGCGGGACATACCGAGATACTTTTCGATTCGGATGGCACTGCTCGGGACACACTGATTCTGGAAATAAACGATTTTTTAGTAAAATATCTATGAGTAAATGAGGGTAAAAAATGGATGTTGTTTTAATACCTGCTTATGAGCCCGACCGAGAACTTGTAAACGTAGTGGACAAGCTCTATGATATGGGTTTTAAGCTCGTTGTGGTTGATGACGGAAGTGGAGAAAATTATGCGGAAATTTTTTCCTATGTCCGTGAGCGCGCCGATATTGTAACCCTGCCGGTAAACTGCGGCAAGGGCGCGGCGCTCAAGGCGGGAATGAGATATATTCGAGACAATCTGCCTGATTGCCAAAACTTTATCACCTGTGATGCCGACGGTCAACACAGACCCGAGGATGTTTTAAGGGTGGCTCAGCAACTTCATAAAGGCAACAATTTTGTTCTTACCGTTCGTCAGCGAAAGGGGAAAATCCCGTTTCGCTCTCGTTTTGGCAATGACCTGTCGAAATTTGTCTATGCACTGCTTACAAACCGCTATTTATCCGATAATCAGTCGGGCCTTAGGGGTTTTAACAGAAGCCACCTTGACTGGATGATAGAGGTCGAGCGCAGTAATTATGATTACGAAATGAATGTGCTCTACTACGCATCTAAAATGGGACTGAGGATAACAACCCTGACCATTGATGCTATTTACATAGAAAACAACGCTTCATCTCATTTTAATCCCGTCAGGGATACCCTTCGTATCTACAGAAGCCTTTTTTCGCTGGCTCGCGGAACCTTTATTTCGTTTATTGCGGTTGAAATAATAATGCTTCTAGCCTCAATATTCTTTAATAATCAACACATTCATTTTGTGGTCGGCGGAGCAGGCGCCATAGCATATATTCTTAATATGTTGCTCAATAAGTGGATATTCTTTAAAAATATTCCTCGGTGCGACAATATAACAAACCTTGTTTACATGGTAATCAGTTATTTTGTCTACACCTTAATGTGCACCATATTGGCTCTTATCTTCCCTGCGTTGCCGCTTATAATCAATTTCAATATAGTGTTTATCATTTGCTTGCCGCTTCGGTATTTCTTGCATCAACTCATATTCATTGCATCGATTACAAGAGAATAAAGATATAAAGACGAACGCCCGTTAGCATTGCGCATTAGGGGCGCAATGCATCGATATAAATCCCTTACGGGATTTTCGATATGTTTTCATATATCTCACCTGTGGTGAGATATACAGAACTCGATATGCGCAGAGCGCTCGATGCGAGGGGATTTATATCATATCGAATTTATCTCAAGATAAATATATCGATTTTGACCTGAGTCAAAAATATAGAATTGCGTAAGCAATATATCGAAAAAATTACTACCCAAAAAAGAGCTTTGGTTCCTCTTTTTTTGGGTAGTTTCGTTTTATACGGTAACAGAGAATGGATATAAAAAATGCTTACCCATTTATTTAAGTGCCTCTGCCATCTGGGGCATAAACTCCGCATTATCAAGGCGCAAAATCTGCTGAATTGAGGCAAATGTCGTGTCCTCGTTAGCAGAACCGTGCATCTTAACGACCAACTTTTTAGGTCCCAGGAACGTTGCGGCGCCCTGGGAGTTAAAATCAAATGTTTCAAAGAGTTTTTGATTTATTTTTTCTGCAAGCGCACTATCGCCGCCTGCGATTTCCGAAACTATTTCCATTGCTCTTTTTCCCGCCTCTTCGGCGCATTTTAAGAGCAGATTGCCCGAAAATCCGTCAGACACTATAACATCGGCGTAGCCTGAGAACATATCACTTCCCTCGGCGTTGCCGATAAAATTCATATCAAGTTCTTTAAGTTTCGAAAAAGCCTCGAGTGTGAGGGCGTTGCCTTTTTTATCCTCGCGACCTACCGACATAAGCGCAACGCGGGGGCTTTCTATACCGCAGTAGCATTTTGAAAAAACATTGCCCATTTTAGCAAAGCGTACAAGGTCGTTTGCGCTGCAGTCAATGTTGGCACCGCAGTCAACGAGGCACAAAAGATTGCCACCCTTATTGCAGGGCAGGGCGCTGCTAAGCGCAGGAAACTTAAGTCCCGGCAAAAGACCGAGCCTGCAGATAGAGCCGACAAGAAGGGCGCCTGTGCTTCCGGGAGAGAGCAGGGCGATGCACTCATCATCGCTTTTAAGTCTTGAAAACGAGAGCGCCATGGAAGACTCGTCGCGTCCGCCGAAAATAACGGTTGGCGGTTCACTTTGTTTAATGAAATCGTGGCAGTCCACAACCTCATATTTGCCCTCATCAATGCCTTTTTCGGTCATTGACTTGGCAATTTCGTTAGCATCTCCGACAAAAATGGGGAAGATGTCAAGTTCTTTTACGGCGCGCGCTGCGCCCGAGAGAACAACCTCCACGCCTATGTCTGCACCGTAGGTATCAATAACTATCTTTTTCATAAGTTTCCCTATTCAAGTGAAATAATATAGTCGTAAATATCCTGCTCGCCCGAAATAAATCCGATATCGGCAAGGGGATATTTGTTTTCAAGCTCTGTTTTGAAAGCTTCTGCCTCATCTATTGAGACACTTGCGCCGTAGAAAACTATGATAATTTCCTTTTCTTCCTCGCTAATAACCTTGTCGATAAGGCGGCCTGCAAGTTCAGTCTTGTCATCGCCGCAGAAAAGGATGTCCTTGTTTTTAAGGGCGATGTAACTATCCTTCTTTATATCCACGCCGTTCATAACAGTGTCGCGGGTGGCAGTGGTGACATAGGCGGTGGTAACGCTACCCAGTCCTGAGGACATATCTGAGACAAGTTCCTCAACGCTATCGCACCAAAGGTTCATCATTGAAAGGGCACTGTACCCTTCAACTATCGACTTTGTTGGGATAACGTGAACTTCGGCGCCTTTATAAAGTTCTGCCGCCTGATTTGCAGTCAGTATAATATTTGAGTTATTGGGGAGCACGATAATGTGTTCGGCATCAAAGGAGTTGAAGGCATCTAAAAACGCCTCGACCGAGGGGTTGTTGGTCTGACCGCCGTCAATAACTGCGGTAGCGCCGATGCCGTAGAAATAATCTATGATACCCTTGCCTGATGCGGTTGCAACGATGGCGTATTTGTAGTGTTCCTTTTCTTTTTCGGGGGCGTCAATTTCGCTATGCTGAACCGACATATTCTCAATCTTGATGGTAACAAACTCGCCATAGCGCCTTGCGTATTCGAGTACTTTTTCGGGAGTAAATGTGTGAATATGTATCTTAACGATACCGCCGTTTACAACAGCAACGATACTGTTGCCCATTTCTTCAAGGGGAGCGACAAACTCCTCTTTTGAGAAAGCGGAAATATCGGTTTTTGCATTCATAAGTTGCAGTATAAACTCGGTGCAGTAGCCATATTCCATAACGCTATCGGGCCCAAAATCGCCTGCTGAAATGCTCGGCGCCGCCGCACCAACAACCTCGCCGATATCCTCAACCTCAATGCCACAGAGAGCGGCATAAATGCCCTCAAAAAAGCATACAAGCCCTGCGCCGCCGCTATCTACTACGCCGGCTTCCTTTAAAACGGGGAGAAGGTCGGGGGTTTTTTGGAGCGATGCCTTGGCACACTCGACTATAGCGGCAAATCCCGATTTAAAATCCGAGTAGGAGTCTGCGTTTTCCGCAATGAACTTTGCGCAGTCGCTGATGATTGTCAGAATGGTGCCTTCGGTGGGGGTCATTATGGATTTGTAGGCATCCTCGCGAGCATATTCAAAGGCAAGGTTTAAATCGGTAAAGCAGATTTGCTCTTTGTCCTCAAGTCCGCGCGCCATACCGCTTACAAACTGCGAGAAGATAACTCCCGAGTTACCTCTTGCAGAGAGAAGAGTCGCGTGAGAGAGAGCGGACATATACTCTCCTATGTTTTTGTTTTCGGCGGTATTTTCAACTCCACCGCCAAATGTGTGCACCATGTTTGTACCGGTATCTCCGTCGGGGACGGGGAAAACGTTAAGGTCATTTATGGTGGTCATATTTTTCTTAAGATTGCGGTAGCCAGAAAGGAAAAGTTCGCGCAGCCTGCCGCCGTCTATAAATTCCTGCATTTTTATTCGTTCCCCTCAATAGTAACTTGTTTTCCAAAGGTAAATGCAATAACTGTTCCGGGTCCAACCGAGGCACCAACAATGGGACCTATGTACCCGATAATTACCTCTTTGTAAGGCGCGAGTTTTAAAATCTCGTCGCGAAGTTTAAGTATTTCTTCCTCGCAGTCGGCGTGGGAAAGATATAGCGTGTCATAAACTCCGTCTGCAGCATCTACGATGTGCTCTGCGATGGCAACCCTTGCATTTGAGGCTCCTTTAACCTTTTTGTACGCGTAGTTATTGCCCTTTATATCCGAAATTATAATGGGTTTAACTCCGAAAAGATTCCCAAAGAAAGCCTTTGAAGCCTTAACTCTGCCTGCTCTTTTAAGGTACTCCATTGACTCAACTGTGCCGCACTGGTTAACGCGGAGCCTGATGCTCTCAATGTAGTCGGCGGTTTCCTTAACCGAGAGACCCTCGGCGCGCTTTTTGGAAGCCTCAATTAAAAGGTGACCATGGCCGAGCGATGAAATAAGCGAGTCAACGCATGCAATGGTAGCATCGGGATACTCGCCTCTAAGTTCTCCGGCAACAACGTTTGCGGTATTGATAGATGCCGAAAGGGCAGAGGAGCAGGAAATGTAAAGAACATCCTTGCCACTGTCCAAAACAGATTTGAATGCATCGTAGAAAACATTTTTAGGCACCTGAGTTGTGAAAACTCGTTTACCTGCGCGCATAAGGTCGTAGTGAGCCTTTGCCTGCGCGACATCCCAGTCGATTGATGCTACATATTCTGTGTCGTCAACCGAAAAGTTCATTGCGACATATTCAATATTGTACTTTTTGCGAAGTTCGGGACTCAGATCGCAGGTGGAGTCGCCAAAAATAACAAAATCTCTCATAGTAATTACTCCTTATTTTTTGCTCTGACCTTCGATAATCGCGTTCATTATTTCTTTTTCGCGGCAGAGCCCATCGCTTATCTTTTCGCCATAATAGAAAGCGGCGCAAAGTCCGGGGCCGATAGATGAACCGCAGGACATACCAACGTGATTTATAATAACTTCTTTGGGATTAAATTCCTTTATAATCATATCGCGAAGTGCCTCGGCCGCAGCCTGACGATTTGAATGAGCAACAAAGATAATCTGCTCTTCCGGGTTTACGATGGTGGCTTTCATATATTTAATGACCGCATCAAATGCGGCTTTCTTGCCCTTGAATTTTCCAATAACCTCGGCAAGTCCCTTTTCGTTGAAGTCAGCCATGGGATTTATGCCAACGAGGTTGCCGAAAAAGGCCTTAAAGTTTGAAATTCGACCCGTTTTGCAGAGGAAGAAAAGGTCGTCCATAGGGCCGATCTGGTGAACGTTTCCTTTAATGCTTTCTACAAACTCGGCGGTTTCCTCAAGAGTGGCGCCGCTTTCTCTCTTCATTGCTGCATAGATAACGAGCAGTGAAAGCGCGGTTGAATAGCGCAGCGAATCTATGCAGATGATTTTTCGCTCAGGATATTTGGGCAAAAGCTCGTTTTTAACCATCTCGCAGGTCGAGTATGTACCCGAAAGGGCGGTGGAGAGGGTTATGCAAAGAATATCCTTGCCTGCCTTGAGATTTTTTTCAAAAACCTCGGTAATATCACCAACAGGGGCGCACGCGGTTTTGTAGAGAGTCTTTTTGTCGGTCATAGACTCGTAGTATTTTACGGGGTCATGTCTTTCCCAGTCAAGATCACTTTTTTCGCAGTGTCCATCGGGGAAGTAAACGAGACCGCTAATGTAATCTTCAATGCCGAATCTTTCGCGAAGCGGCTTTACAAGATCACAGGATGTATCGGGAATAATAACAAAATCAGACATTTTCTTTCCCTCCAAAAAATATATCAATACACATTACATAATACCATATTGCCATTTTTCTTTCAACATTTTTTCAAAAAAATTGACAAAATATGATGAAATTATGAACAATATATGTTACAATACTTGTATATGCATTTTTTAATACAAAAATTTACCTGGAGGATGCCATGCCGACACCGATTATAATCCTTATAATAGTAGCCGCATTGCTTGTTGGCGGACTTATATTTATGCTTATTTACACGCTTCCGATTTCAAAGCGGGTGTACGAAACTCAGCTTGTGAGAACCGAGCCGACAAAGTGGGGCAGAGAGTGTTCCGCGCCCGATAATGAGGAGCAGCTCGGAATGTGGAATGAGGGCGTAGCCTGGGCGGAGCAAAACCGCGATGCTGTAAAAGAGGTTGAGATTGAAAGCTGCGGTTTTCACCTTTACGGTGAGTACTTTGATTTCGGATCCGACAGATGTGTTATTATACTTCCCGGCCGCTGCGAGAGCCTTATGTATTCTTACTTTTTCGCCTCGCCTTATAAAGAGGCCGGCTTCAATGTGCTCTGTATCGACACCCGTTGTCACGGAAGGAGCGAGGGAATTTATAACACTATTGGAGTAAAAGAGCGATTTGATGTTATTGCCTGGTCGCGCCTTATGCACGACGAGTTTAAAAACGAGGAAATTTACTATCACGGCATCTGCATCGGTACTGCGGCGGGGATTTTTGCCATAACCGATAAAACCTGCCCCGATTATGTCAAAGGTTTCGTGACCGAGGGCTGCTTTGTTTCGTTCAGAGAAACATTTAAACGCCATATGATAGCCGATAAGCGCCCGCTTTTCCCGGTTTTAGACCTTGTAATGCTTCGCATAAACGCCTGCACAGGCACAAATGTTTATAAAGACAAGCCTATTTCGGCAATAAGGAAAATCAAAAGGGATAAGAGAGTGCTCTTCCTTTACGGCGAAAAGGACATATTCTCGCTCCCTAAAAAGTCACAGGAACTTTTTGATGCCTGCAGTGCCGAGGATAAGAAACTTGTGTGGTTTTCCCGCGGCGGTCACTCGCATCTTAGAATTAACAACCGTGAAAAGTACGATAACGCTATAATAGATTTTTTTAAAAGGTAAGTAGTGTATGAGCAGAAAAAAGTATGCGGTCTTTACAATGGATGTAGAGGCATTTACAGATACCGAGTGCGTCTATAACTCGGCGGAAAATGTCGAGGTCGATCTTCTCGATGGATTTGACGAATACATAAAGATACTCGATAAGTACAATATAAAAAGCACCCTTTTCACCGTGGGCTCGCTCGCACCTAAGATCTACGATAGGCTTAAAAGTACCATCAAAAACGGTCATAGACTTGCGCTCCACAATTACGAGCACATTGCCCCAATGGACATAAGCGTTGAAAAGTTTAAAGAGGAACTTATAAAGGCAAAAGAGAAACTCTCAAAGATGTTTGAAACCGAGATTTGTGGTTTCAGGGCTCCCTTTTTCAGCCTTGATAACCGTCGCCTTGAGGTTTTAAAGGAACTTGGGTTTAAGTACGACTCCAGCCATCTCGGATTTTTAAAAGCAAGGCATACGGTGGATTTGGATTTGGCCAAATTCAAGGAAATTCGTGATGGGATTTTCCATAATGACGGATTTTTTGAGTTTGGAATGTCAAAGCAAAAGATATTCGGCCAGCCCTATCCAATTTCGGGCGGCGGATATGTGCGCCTTAGCAATTGGGGATTCATAAAAAGCGTGATAAGACAGCACATCGAGCAAAACGATTACTATGTTTTCTATCTGCACCCGTTTGAACTGACTCGCCAGAAGATCCCCTTTATAAGAGATTTAAGGGCGTACGATCAGTACTATCTGCAGCATGGAATTACAAGTTACGGTAGACACATTGAGCAGATAATCATAATGCTCCAAAAATGCGGCTATGAGTTTGTAACATTCGAAGAACTTTCTGATATTCTGGCGGCATCAAAGGTCTAAAGGGAAATAACATAAATAGCGAAACAAGAACAGTTCCAAGTAATTAATAAAAATCCGATTGGAGTTTTCCCAATCGGTTTATTTTTTTCTGATCTTTTTGCCTTTTTTGTCGATAAG
>JAZQLL010000183.1:0-4613 GCA_045542675.1 Oscillospiraceae bacterium | reverse complement strand
CTCGTAGAGATGGAGATCCGTGAGCTCCTCGATGAGTACGAGTTCCCCGGCGATGATACACCTATCATCAAGGGTTCTGCTTATCAGGCTCTCCAGGCTGGCAACGATCTTAGCGATCCTGTTTATGCTCCTATCCTTGAGCTCATGGATGCAGTTGATTCTTATATCCCCACACCTGAGAGAAAAGCTGACCTTCCTTTCCTTATGCCTGTTGAGGACGTATTCACAATTACCGGTCGTGGTACTGTTGCTACTGGTAGAGTTGAGCGTGGACAGATTAAGGTTGGTGAGGAAGTTGAGATCGTTGGTCTTTCTGACGAGACAAGAAAGACAACCGTTACCGGCGTAGAGATGTTCAGAAAGCTCCTCGACTATGCTGAGGCTGGTGACAACATCGGTACACTTCTCCGTGGTATCCAGAGAACAGAGATCGAGCGTGGTCAGGTTCTTTGTAAGCCCGGTTCAATCAAACCCCACACCAAGTTCCACGGTCAGGTTTACGTTCTTAAAAAGGATGAGGGCGGCCGTCACACACCTTTCTTCAACAACTATCGTCCCCAGTTCTATTTCAGAACTACTGACGTTACAGGTGTTGTAAGCCTTCCTGCTGGCACAGAGATGTGCATGCCTGGTGATAACGTAGAGATGGATGTTGAGCTTATCACTTCTATCGCTATCGAGCCCGGTCTCCGTTTCGCTATCCGTGAGGGTGGCCGTACCGTTGGTTCAGGCGTTGTTACAGCTATCAACGAATAATTTAAAGTAATTTAAATTAAAATAAAAAGAGTCGGCACTGTGCCGACTCTTTTTTATTTACACAAAATAAATTCAAACCGTAGGGAACGGATTAATCCATTTTGTATTGTTCTATGGTTTTTGTCGCGCTCACTCCGCGCGGCGCCACATTTCAGTCCAAGGCAACAGAAATATGGAAAAGAGTGCCTTTAGGGGAACCGACTGTTCCCCTGTCCATCGTATTGAGTTTGATGCAAATATCGTTTAGCTAACGATGCGAAACAAAAATGTAAAAATAACAAAATTCTACTCCGATGTCCACCCCTCTCACGTGGGGGGCGATTTAAAAATCGCACGTAATCGCACCCTTTATTTAGTGTTTTTATCCTCTCCGTCACTAATAATTATTTCTTCTGCTTCTTGCTGCGCATTAATCAAGATTTCTTTTGCTTTTCCGAAATTTAAGTTATTGATTTCTTCAATAACGTCTTCAAGAGCCCCAAACAATTTTAAATATGGCTTCTTATAACTCTTCATTATTATCACCTCATCAATATTGTAATACAAATGAAGCACAAATGCAAGGCTTATTTATTGGACATAATGAAATACAATATAATTACAATATATAATACGAGGTGATAGTAATGGGCAAATTTGAGATTCCGAGTAATCCAATGACACAGAACAAATCAATTCGTTTTCCCGTTAATGTAATAGAAGATGTAGAAAAGGCTATTGTAGGCAAGGACTGCACATTTTCCGCGTTTGTAGTAGCTGCTGTTAAGGCGGCGCTTGAGGATTTAGAAGAGGAATAAACGGCAGAGGCCTTAAGTCCCCTTATATTACTCGCGTTATTTTGGCACATAAAAACTCCCCTCAAATGAGGGGAGTTTTTGCTTTGTAAAAGACTATAAATTATTCACTTTTGGCTTCGACTTCGGGTTGCTCTGTGCCTGACAGCTTTGCCATTTTTTCACGGTTTTTTCTGTCAAGATAACTTCTTGCAAGCGAGTAAATAACCGCAAAGGCGGGAACGCTCAGAACCATTCCGGGAATACCGAATATCGAGCCGCCCACAACGATTGCAACCATTACCCAGAAGGACGAAAGTCCAACCTTTTGTCCTAAAATCTTGGGGCAGATAAAGTTGCCGTCGATCTGTTGAAGAACAACAAGGAAGATTGCAAAGAACACTGCCTGCCAGGGATTGACGAGGAAGATGAGCAGTGCGCTTGGGATTCCTCCGATAAATGGCCCAAAGAAGGGAATCATGTTGCAGACTCCAATGATGACGCTGATAAGTTCAGGATAGGGCCAACCGAAAATTCTCATAACAATGTAGCAAACAACGCCGACAAGCATTGAATCCACGAGATAACCTGAGAGGAAACTTGAAAAACTGTCGTGCGAAAGTTTAGCAACTCTGAAAATCCTGCCCTGAGTTTTGGGCTTTGTGAATGTTACGATAACCTTTTTAAACTGTCTTAAGAATACCTCTTTTGAGGCGAGCATATAAATTGAAAATGCAAAACCGATAACGATGTTTTTGATAGTAGAGGTTGTCGCAACTGCGATACCGTAGATTTTGGGTAGTAGCGATTCCATCGCGGTGACAACATAATCAATAAGTTTGCTACCAAGGTCGCTAAAAGGTTCCAGAACGTTTGCGGGTATGTTAAAGTTTGCAAGTGTTTTTTCTATGAACGCCATTCCCGAGTAGTAATAGCCTTCGATGTTATTGATAAGGTCTGTCATACTCGTGATCAGCGAGGGGACAACCAGCATCACAAACAAGGTTATAATTCCGAAAAGAATAATGTATGTGCAAATAAGCGAAAGCGCCCTTCGGGTCTTGCTTTCGGGTTTCTTGGATTTTATTCTCTTGAATACTGTTTTTTCGAAGAAGTTCATTATCGGGTTCAGTATAAATGAAAGTATAAAACCTATGATGAGCGGCGCAAAAATTGAAAGGACGGTATTTATACCGTTAATGAACTTGTCAGGTGACAGTAAAATAAAAAAGAATATCATTGCCGCCGCAATTACCAAGAAAGCGTATAACGCTATCGAAAGGTATTTGCGATTTTTATTAAGTTTCATGCTAGTTTTCCTCCTGGTTTTGAGTGTTTAGCGTAAAGGCAGTTTCAATAACTTTTTGAACATCCTCCAGTGTACTTACGCAGGTTGACATGCGCCGCAAGGATGCGGCATCGCGGATTCCCTTAAAGAAAAACGGAAGATGCCTGCGCAGTTCTAAAAGCGCGAGCCTCTCGCCCTTATTTTGAACCTCAAGTTCGCATAAATAGCTCAATACCGCCATTTTTTCGTTAAACTCGGGCGGGGTATACTCCTCTCCTTTTGAGATTTCCCTAAATATAAATGGATTACCCAGCGCCGCTCTGCCTATCATAAATCCATCGCATCCGGTTATATCGAGCGCTCTTTTTGCATCCGAAAATGATGCAATATCGCCGTTGGCAATAACGGGAATTTTGACTGATTTTTTCACATCTGCGATGGGCTGTAGCCTTGCGCTCGGAGCGTAAAACTGTTCTCTTGTTCTGCCGTGAACGGCAATGAGTGAGGCTCCGCTATCCTCAAGCCGCTTTGCAAAATCGACGGCGCAAATGCTCTCGTCATCCCATCCGATTCGCATTTTTACACTAACGGGAATAGAAATTCTGCCAGCCACAGCTGAAACGATTTCGCCTGCGAGTTTGTGGTTTTTTAAAAGCGCACTGCCGCTTCCGCTCCCCACAATTTTAGGAACGGGGCAGCCCATATTTATGTCGATAAGGTCGGGTTTGTACTTGCATAACATTTCGGCGGCGTCAGCCATAGACTCGGGCTCACTTCCGAAAAGTTGAAGCGCATAGGGGCGCTCACTATCCTTAAAATATATGAGAGCAGCGGTCTTTTTGTCGCCAAAACAGAGAGCTTTTGCCGAAATCATTTCGCTGACAACAAGCCCTGCGCCCATTTCCCTGCACACCTGCCGAAATGCGCTGTCGGTAAATCCCGCCATAGGGGCTAAGACAGCACCGTCTATTTTAAGTTTTTCAATTTCTATCATAATTTTCTCCAAAAGGGGAAGATTTATCTCACTTTCTGCGGGTAAGTAGCATAAAAACTATCAAAGCCACCGAAACCGCAAGAACACCAATAAAAATCACAAGAGTCCAAGGAAATTCGTCACCTGTTAAAACGGCGGTAGATAATAAACTGTTTATCATTTAGTCCTTCTTTCCGAAAATATGAACGGCATGGTGCATATTTTCTACCAAAACATTAGTGGTTTCTCCGCCACTCTCTCCGTCAAGTGACCAGGCGGTAGGCTTTTCAAATGTAAACTCCGCCCATTTGACGCGACGCAGAATAATTGCGTCATCGGTAAAGTTCTGACGGTTGATATTCTTAATAATGCGGTCAAGCGACTCGAGGGTTTTGGGCATACGGATAAGGAAAAGCTCAAAAAGCCCGTCATCAAGTTGAACGTTACACTTGTCAAGTTTAACAAGACCTGCAACCGAACGGGCATTAAAAAGACCGCCCAAAATAAATTCTCCCTCGAAACTTTCACCTTCGGTTTTGATAGATGCTTTAAGGGGAACGAGTTCCTTACCTGCCTTGGCAATGCCGTTTAATACATAGGCGCTGTGCCCGAAAATGTTTTTAAGTTTAGTTGGGGTTGAGTAGGAGATTCTTGTAAAAGCACCGAACGAGGCGGTGTAACAGAAGTACCTATTGTCGCCGAATTTTCCAACATCGAAAGGCTTCGGCTCACCATCCATTATGAGTTCTGCCGCTTTTTTAGGCTTCCTCGGAATGTCGAGGGTACGTGCCATATCATTGGTACTGCCCGACGGAATATAACC
>JAZQLL010000182.1:0-2846 GCA_045542675.1 Oscillospiraceae bacterium | reverse complement strand
TTTTTTATGCAATGATTTTGGCAACAAAAGTTGTAAGCATACACAAAATGATTCCAATCGCGGTGGGGAGCGCGGCGGCGAGAAGGGTGTACCAAAGGCTTCCCGTCTCCTTTTTTATGGTGAGCAAGGTGGTCGAGCAGGGGAAATGGAAAAGGGTCAGCAGCATAACATTTATTGCGGTGAGATAGGTCCAGCCGTTTGCGACAAAAAGCTCACGCATCTCTAAAAGCGAGGGCGTCTCGGTGAGTGCACCCTGCGAGAGATATGCCATAATTATAATGGGAATAACGATTTCGTTGGCGGGCAAACCGAGGATAAATGCGAGAATAATAACTCCGTCAACCCCGAGCAGACTTCCGAAAGGATCTAAAAAGGCGGCGCAGTGGCTAAGCAAACTCGCATCCGAGACCGTAATATTTGCCATCGCCCAGATTATAAATCCCGCGGGCGCCGCTGAGATAACCGCCCTGCCCAGTACAAACAAGGTGCGGTCCAAAACGCTTCGCACAAGGGTTTTTGCGATCTGCGGTTTTCTGTAGGGCGGAAGTTCTAATACAAACGCCGAGGGCTCACCCTTTAATAGAGTTTTGGATAAAAGGTGGGTGGAGAAAAAGGTCGCCGCCACTCCCAAAATGATTACGCAGGTAAGTAGTGCCGAGGATAATATAGAGCCAAAAGCTCCTAGCCCCGATACAAAAAACATACTGATAACCGAAATAAGTATCGGAAATCGCCCGTTGCAGGGCACAAAATTGTTGGTCAGTATAGAGAGTAGTCGCTCGCGCGGCGAGTCGATAATTCGGCATCCGACAACCCCTGCAGCGTTGCATCCAAATCCCATACACATTGTAAGCGCCTGCTTGCCGCAAGCGCCGCAGGCGTGAAACGGGCGGTCTAGATTGTAGGCAATGCGGGGAAGAAAACCTAAATCTTCAAGCAGGGTAAAGAGCGGAAAAAATATCGCCATGGGCGGCAGCATAACCGAGACCACCCAGGAAAGAGTGCGGTAAACGCCTAAAATAAGCGCCCCATACAGCCAGTCGGGTGCGCCCCAAAGTTCAAAGAGAGAGGTGAGTTTACCCTCCAAAAAGGAAAATCCCGAAGAAAGAAGTGCGGAAGGGTAATTTGCCAGCGAAATAGTAAGCCAGAAGACAAATAAAAGCAGACAAAGCATTATGGGGAATGCGAAAAAACGGTGTGTAACGATTTTGTCAATCTTTTGGTCAAAACCCTCTTTACCTTCGCTTTTCTTAACACATTTTTCCGCAATTTCCTCAGCCTTTTTAACGATTGAGGAAACGATTTCGTCCTTTATTGAGGTCTTACTTTTGTACCCGAGTTTTTGCCACACTGCGCCGAGGCTGGATAACACTTCGCTATCGGACAAAAGGTCTATTCCTAAGGATTTTTCTATCTCGGCGCATAGCGAAACATCGCGGTCAATAAGCCGCAAAGCGAGCCAGCGGGCATTAATTTTGCCCCCGGTTTTCTTTTCTAAAAGCGGCTTTAGAGAGGCTATAGCATCCTCAATTCTTTGAGGATATATGAGCTTAAAATTGTGGGAGATGCCGCTGTCTATGGCATCGTCAAGCGCGCGGATAAAATCATTTAAGGTCTTCTTTTTTCGAGCAACGGTCGGTACAACTCGAACGCCGAGCGCCTTTTCAAGCCCCTTAATATCAATGTGAATTTTCTTGCGCTTTGCCTCGTCAATGAGGTTTACGCACACTAAAACTCGCGGACAGACCTCCATAACCTGCAAAACGAGGTTGAGATTTCGCTCAAGACAGGTGGCATCGCAAACCACAACAGCCGCGTCAATGTCGCCGAAACAAATAAAATTGCGGGCAATTTCTTCCTCTGCACTGTGTGCAAAAAGCGAGTAAGTGCCGGGAATATCAACAAGGCAATAATCGTGCCGTTTACCGCTAAAATAACCTTGCGCACTTTCAACAGTTTTGCCCGTCCAGTTTCCCGTGTGCTGATTTAAGCCCGTAAGTGCATTGAAAAGAGTGCTCTTTCCAACGTTTGGATTGCCTGCTATGGCAATAACCTTGTCACTCTCGGATTTCTTTTTAAGTGTAAAGCCGCCCATGGCACCGCGCGAGCTGCTGCTACTTGTCAGTCCCATACTCCGCCTCCAATCTCTTTACTTTGATGTACTTGGCGTCGGCGCGTCGTATAGCGTAAACTGCGCCGCGTATGAGATATGCCGCGGGGTCACCTAATGGACTTTTTCCTAAGAGTAATACCTGCGCTCCCGGGGTGAGTCCTATGTCAAAAAGGCGGCGCCGCAGGGGACAGTTTTTGTCAATTTCAATAACCTCGGCGCACTCCTTGAGATTTATATCACAAAGGCTTAAAGCCTGCATTAAAAAACACCTTCTAAACTGGTTTTGCTTGTATTAAGCTCAGTTTATAGTATGTTTTGCTAAAATAAAAAGTGACCCGAAGCAAAGATGCCTCGTGAAGAAATAGTTTTCGATTCATTTTACACAAAAAGAAAAAGACACTTTCAGCTTGAAAGTGTCATGATAATTTACTAAGTATAATCGATATTGCAAAATATCGTTTGCAACGATATTTTTGCCTTGCGGCAAAATCGATATAAAAACCTTAGGTGTTTTCGATATTATATTCGCGCCCTGTCTCACGGCGAAGCCGTATATCGAGCGTTTTTACCGCATATCGAAACGGAGTTACATCGCTCGTGCTTTGCACGAATATAGATGAGGCACACTTCCTTACAGAGTGTGCCTCAATTTCGGGTCACTTTTTTACTTAAACTTAATTTCCAGCATAACGGGATTGTGCGCGGAATACTCAAACTGCTGGTCAACCGTTAC
>JAZQLL010000181.1:0-1626 GCA_045542675.1 Oscillospiraceae bacterium | reverse complement strand
GATGAAAAAAGCAGATGTTGTTCTGGCGCTTGAGGCAATCGTTGAGCCGCTTTCGCTCTATGACCCCGTTTACTCAGACAGCGGTGACACCATTTATGTGCTCGATCAGGTAAGGGATATGAGCGATGATTCCGATTGGATAGAGGAGATAGCAATAAAAGAGTCTATCGCCGCTCTTTCGGCTCGTGAGAAAAAAATACTCTCGATGCGTTTTTTTGAGGGAAAGACCCAAATGGAAGTAGCAGGGGAGATAGGCATCTCGCAGGCGCAGGTCAGTAGACTTGAAAAGGGCGCGCTTGACAGAATCAAAGAAAATCTGTCATAACATCTTTTCGCGAAATTGTGAAATGAGTTTTTTCTCTCGCCGCGACACCTGAACCTGAGTCATACCAAGTTCCTTGGCGGTTTCAACCTGTGTTTTGTTTTTGTAATAGCGCAGTATAATGAGCCGCCTGTCGCACTCGTCCATCCTTGAGATTATCTGCTCAAGGGAAAGCCTGCAAACAATATTGTCTTCCTGCGATGGTACAACAACATCTATTTGCCCGCCGCCATCATCCTCATCTGCAGATAGCGAGAGGGGAAGATGCGATGCACTTATTGCCTCGGCGGCTTCCTCGGGCGAGATGCTAAGTTCACTTGCAATTTGTGAAACCGTAGGCTCGTATCCTAATGTAAGACATAGCCGCTCACGAACTTTTGTTACTTTAAGCGAAAGTTCTTTCAGTGAGCGGCTTATTTTTATGCTTCCGCCATCTCTGAAAAGCCGCTTAATTTCGCCTAAAATAACCGGAACGGCGTAGGTGGAAAACTGAACTCCGCGTGTACTGTCAAAGGCATCATAAGCCTTTACAAGCCCCATACAACCTGCTTGAAAAAGGTCATCATATTCTATTCCGCGCCCGCGAAAACGGTTGGCACATGAATGAACTAACCCTAGGTTTTCTTCTATAGCCGCATCGCGCGAAAGGGAAACGGTACTATTCATTTGCACTGTGCTTTTTTGAAAGCACCTTCTCAAGCGTAACGCTTGTGCCGACACCCTCTTTTGAGCGCACTTTTACCTTGTCGGTAAAACTCTGCATAACCGAAAAACCAAGCCCGGATCGTTCTTCGTCGGGTAGGGTGGTAAACAGAGGTTGCATGGCTCTGGCAATGTTTTCTATTCCGCACCCCTTGTCGCTTATCCTTATAACGACCTTGCGGTTTTCGTAAATTTTTGTATGTATCATTATGTCGCCAATCCGATCCCGATAGGCGTGAACAATGCAGTTTGTAACCGCCTCTGAAACGGCGGTTTTTATGTCGGCAATCTCATTTGCGGTGGGGTCGAGGCAAGAGATAAATGCAGCAACCGCCACTCTTGCAAAACTTTCACTGCTTGAAAGACTTTTAAATTTTACTCTCATTTCATTTATCGGTTTCATTTTTAACCTCCTGTGACCTTTCCTTCGATTCACCCAGCGAAACTATAGAATCTATTCCTGCAAGTTTCATAACCCGTTTAAGATAACTTGATGCCTGGGTAACACATATTTCCGCACCCAAACTTGTTGCGAGTTTGTAGCGCCCCATAATAAGCCCGATTCCCGAACTGTCCATAAAGGTAACATCTTTGAAATTGAG